>JAHOYZ010000014.1 GCA_019038695.1 Candidatus Zixiibacteriota bacterium | reverse complement strand
TGTAGGGCAGGAGCCCTTAGCGCTCCTGCCAGAAACCAAGCAATGCCTGGCGGAACCACCAGGGGGTTCCGCCCTATAAACTAATACCTTCCTCCGTTATGGGCAACTCCACAGTCTTGTAGGCGAGGTGGCCATTCAAATCTATTTTAGCTACCCGCAGCTTCTACGGACACGACACCGGTGGTGGGCCACCAGTGAATAAGTACGAAACCAGATAGGTCAAATCAGCAATATTGATCTCGCCATCGCCGTTTATATCAGCTTCTTCCATACACGGTGGCTCTGATCCTCCAGTGAACAGATAGGACACAAGGTAGGTCAGATCAGCAATGTTGATTTCATCGGGCAATTCGTAGTCGACATTACCGCGAATGGGGGGGACACAACAGCCCATCCGAGTGAAGTAGCCTTTGTCGTTGGTGTGTCCCGCGACCCAGACTATTCCGAAATTGGAGGAGCCAATGTAGCTCAAGTCCGGCCTGATGTCCTGGTTCATATATAGGTCGGTATAACTCATCTGGGGGCGGTCCCGCAGTGTTTCAACATCTTCCAAATCATCAAATGGCGCGATGGCAAACCTCTCGCTCCACATACCTGCAGAGCTGTTGTACATGAAGTAGCAGACTCCAACGGCGCCTCCACCTCGCATGTCAATTGCAGGCGTGTAAGTCTTAATCGAGTCAGTGTTATAATATGGGGTCATAAAGTAGGCTGACTCGAAATAGCCCAGCCTGTTGGTCGCTACCACGCATTCACTAAGACCGGTGCTAAGGCGGAAGACATCCGCCACACACGCGATGCTGTTTCCGTATGAACTGAGCGATGTCACCCAGGATGAGGATATATTATACATATCCCATGTCTTCTGAACGGTCCAACCAGGAGGAAGCATGCTGTACGACACTAGCTTAAGTTGATCGCTCTCACTGTAGTATGAGATGAGTCTATCGTAGGTGCCTCCTACCGTGTAAAGACCATCCAAACCATGGCTGATATCGTCGACTTCCGGCAGGAATCCGCTTCCCCAGTCCGACACATCGAAGGGTTCAAAACCTGTGCCGAGAAAAAGGTCTCCGTCCGAGTTCATCCCGAACACGCTCAAGTACGGTTGCGCGTCCTCATCCGTAGAAATGACCATCTCCTTCAGATCCACCGCTGCAATCGTTACGTAGGTGCCTGCCTCCGGGAAGTCGACCAAGCTGCCATCCGAATTACTATATCGAAACAGACGCAGGCGGTTGCTGCTGGTTTGTTTGGCAACATAGCAGTAACCATTAATGTAGGTCATCGAAATCGATTCATGCCATCCACCAGATCCGAGTGAAGACGTCAAATCCCAACTGCTCCCGCCGTCAACAGAGAAGAACATTTTTAGCTGGCAAACGTAGCCATCACCTTCATGGAGTACCGATGCGAAGAGTATGTTTGGATCCTCGGAACTGACACACAATTCGACGTCATAAACGGAATCGTATGGGCAGAAGTTGACTTCCGTATACCGCCCGCCGGGCTGCACAGTAGTTATGTGGGTACGGTATCTGGTGACAACATCGATATTTTCCATACCGACTAGCGTTGTCAGTTGATCGAATAGGTCAAGCGCGGGTTCGTAGCTGCCACTGTTCCACAGAGTCTCAAATTGCTTAACCAGGTCAGAGGCTTCAATTGGATAGTTCTCAGTATCATCCAGTATCAAGTTGATTTCAGCATTCTCCTGCTCAGCAGTGGTCATCAGTCGGAGCGGATTGGCGGTTGTGCCGGCCACACCTACAGCCAGCAGAGCAATAATGGTCAGAAAGGAAATGAATAAACTTCTCATCGTGATCTCCTGCAAGTCAATCTTGTAGGGCAGGAGCCCTTAGCGCTCCTGCCAGAAACCAAGCAATGCCTGGCGGAACCACCAGGGGGTTCCGCCCTATAAACTAATACCTTCCTCCGTTATGGGCAACTCCACAGTCTTGTAGGCGAGGTGGCCATTCAAATCTATTTTAGCTACCCGCAGCTTCTACGGACACGACACCGGTGGTGGGCCACCAGTGAATAAGTACGAAACCAGATAGGTCAAATCAGCTATATTGATCTCGCCATCGCCGTTTACGTCAGTTTCCTCCAAGCACTGAGGAGGTGGACCTCCAGTGAACAAATAGGCCACAAGGTAGGTCAGATCAGCAATATTGATATCGCCGACGTCATCGACGTTGCCGCGAATGCCGTCATGGTTGCAACAGGTGCCGTCGTCACCAGGCTCCTGCCAGAAGCCGTGGCTGAGTTGAAAGCTCACCGACTCACCGTAACCCGTGAAGGGCTGACCCAGGGTGCCAAGCATGCTGAAACTGGCTGAGCTGCCATCGGTCGCACCGCATGACAACACCTCCCAGTCCAACTCGAAGTTCTCTGACGACCCGGCCGGTGACAGTTGCATATCCTGCCGCTCGGGCACTGGCTGCTGTGGGAACGGCGAACTGCCAATCACGGTGTGAATGACAAACAACAGCGCCACCACCGTCAGGGCCGATATGATGATTCTCTTTTTCATCTTCATATTCTCCTGCGGTTACCGGTTAGAAGCCAGTCCACTGTTACTACCATCGGAATTGTGCTGTTGAGCCAGTATCATTTCAACCAGCGTGGTTAACTGAGCCATCTCGGCCCGCAGTTGTGCTATCTCGTCCGTTTTCTCCTCAAGTGTTTGCGCCAGCTCCTGCTGCTGACGAACCATGCGATACAATTCCTGTACACCGATCAACGCTACCCCGGCCATATCGGCTGCCGCAAGGCCCGTAGAACCCGACTGATCACCAACATCAAATTGGGCAAGGAAACTCTCGGTGCTGGGGAAAATGTGCCGCTCGTCGGTTCCAGCATACGTCCAGGCTTCGGCTGGTAGTTGGTCTATCCTCCCAAGTACATCCTGTCCGTCGAGTGTTTCAATACCACCTCGTGACGTCTTGCCGGTGCCAAGAGTCCACACTCCGCCCTCAGTCAGGTAGGCGCCGTTGCCGTTCGTTACGTCGGTTCCGACGTGAATCGGATAGTTGACTCCGTTATCGCAGTCACGGTTGATACCAACGCGACCGGAACTGTCTGCCTCAAAGAAGATCACCCGAAAATCGTTATCAACGCATACTTCGCAGCCGAAAGCCATAGAGTAATCAACCGTTGACGATATCGTATTATATTGACCTCCGGGAATCACCGAGAAATTACCGGCGACACTGTTCTTGTATCCGCCGAGGATACCGCTATACATACCGCTAACAGTATCCAGGTAACCGCCCCCAATGATCGAATAGCTTTCACTGACTATATTCTCGAATCCACCGACTATGGCAGAATAAGGTGCTGTCACGGAGTTTTTGACACCACCCAGTATTACCGCACCAGTATCATTGCCGTCGTCTCCAGCGACATTGTTGCAGCCGGAGAATACACCCGAAAAGAAAGCCAGAGCGGTGTCATATTTCCCGCCCCCCACAGTGGAGTGGGCATTTTCGGCAAAGTTATTTTGCCCCCCGCCAATAGCCGAGTAATCACCGGCACAAGTGTTCGAGTCGCCGCTCACAATTCCTGCAAACTCGCCCGATGCCACGTTGTAGCGACCGCCACTCACAGTTGAATGGGGAGCGCTGGCTTCGTTTTCGTCACCGCCTGATACCGTAGCACCCCAGCCCGAGGCAGTGTTATTACCACCACCACCTACGGTAGTAGCATTCATGCTGGCGGTGTTCTGCCACCCGCCGGCAATAGTAGCGTCGCTGCCGCTGGCTATGTTACGAATACCTCCGCCGATAGAAGCGTAGCTGTTGGTGGCGGTGTTGCCGATGCCACCTGCCACGGTAGACTGCATCCCTGAAGCCACATTTCCGTCTACAGGATTCGTGCCGCCACCGCCGCTGACAGTGCTGTAATGTCCACTCGCGGTATTGCCCATTCCACCTCCAATGTACGAATACCTGGCACTGGCTGTGTTGTTAAAGCCACCGGCTACTGTGGCAGCCGTATCGGCGGCCCCATTGCCGGCCAGGTTCGAGTAACCGGAGAATACACCTCCATACAGCGCATTTACAGTGTCGTATATGCCACCTCCAACGATTGCGAAATCATATCGGGCAGCATTCATATACCCTCCGACAACCGCCGAGTAGAAGTGATCAGCCGAGTTGCTGTTACCACCGACAACAACTGACGAATCCCCTGTAGCATCGTTTCCACCGCCAGCTACAAAAGCGCCTTGACCGGGACTACCATTATAGATACCGATGTTGGCCTGGCCGGTAACACGCAGATTGCCGACCACTTCCAGCTTCTCACTGGGGGTGTCAGTGCCAATCCCCACACTGTCGTCGATGTCCGTCAGGTAAGTGTAGTTGCTGGTGCCGGGGCATTCCCAACAACTGCTTCCTTCTACACTGGCAGTTGTTAGAGAACTTCCATCGGGAAAAGTTATGCCTAGATTCGTAATTGAAACAGAATCTGCCCGACCGGAACCGACTAATGAAAGGGTCGGCCCCATATCATCGACAACAATATTCACACTGCTGTTGTCGCCAGCAACAAAGCTCATGGCTGCGCAGTCCTTGTCGACAGCAATACCATATCCCATCGTAGCTGTTGTTGTCTTGTAAGTAACATCGAGCAACGCTACGTTGCTGTCTACCACGATGCTCACACCGCTCGTGTCGTCAGTCATGGTGTTGAAGAAGACAAAATTAACCAAAGCCGCGGCGTCGCTACAGGCTTGTGTAATCGACGACACCAGGTCGCCACTGGTGCGTTCGAACCGATTATAGGCTACCACGGTGCCGTCGTCGGCATCAGAGCTGAGTTCAATGGCTGGGTTCCCCGCTGTGTCCGGGATGTACATCAAGGACGGCTCGGTAACGATATGCCCGTCCACGCCCTGTGCGAAATGCGCCCGGGGGACGGCACCGATCTCGGTGCGGGGTTCTATATCTTCGCCGTCAATAGTGACTTGCAGCCAGCGTCTCGCAGTATCCCCCCAACCTATGCCTCTGGCGACAGCGCTGTCCGGTATCGGAATGATACTTCCCATCCGTACTGAGAATTGGCCGGAGTCAACGGTGACGGTCGGGTGATTCTCTATCCAGAGCTGGGCGCCCGACGTGGAATCATCATAGATGGCGTAGGTGATTGACACCGTAGTGTCCAGCGCATTGCCATCAGAGTCACTCAGAAAACCCTGCTGGGTGTACTCGCAGTCATAGAGATGCCAGTCAGCAACCACGACCGACGCCGTGAGAGCAACCAGTGCCAGGGCCGCGACAACCTGTAATAGAACGATGCGTTTCATGTCATACCTCCTGTGGTATTTATGTTTGTTTGTCTATGAGTCTATTTGTCTAAACTATGACACTCCTCCGATCGGGTGTCCTGTCCCCGGCTGTGTGGCCGGCACAAACTTGTTTGGGCCGGAAGAATCCTTCTTTTTGTCATTCCGGCGAACGCCGGAATCCAGTCTTCGTATCCAGGACTGGATGCCGGATCAAGTCCGGCATGACAAGGTCATTTGGTTCTCCTGTCTCTGTCATTCCGGCGCACGCCGGAATCCAGTCAAACAATGCTATCATACAAATCCTGCCAATTTGGATTACCGCTCTCAATCAACTCCAGTTTCCATTTTCGTTTCCAATCTTTCAATCGCTTCTCCCGAGTAATAGCGGATTCCATACTTCCGTGTAATTCAAACCAAACCAGTTGATGAACATTGTAACGTTTGGTAAATCCTTCTAACATATTATTTTTGTGTTCCCATATCCTCTTTATGAGGTTTGAAGTCACACCGATATAAAGCGTACCATTTCGTTTGCTTGCCAAAATGTATACAGCAGGTTGTCTATTCATTGATGCAACTTCCGGATCGAGGTCCTGGGTCGGCTCTGGATTCCGGCTTTCGCCGGAATGACAAAGAAAACTGGAATGACAAAGAAAGCCGGAATTATAACACCTCCCACCTAAGTCAGCGCATACGGGGGTTCTGCCCTACTAACCCTATGTTTATCTCCTGGTGAAATTATCTGTCTAAATTATTATGCTCCTCCGTCATGGACAGGTCCACCGTACATATTTGAAGAGAGCGTATTCTGCAACTACGTTTTGTTTGCAACAACGCTCTGCGTTTGTGTCCGAGATGTGAGTGCAAGATGATATTGCGCAATCGGTATGATTACAATATAGGATCAATTGGCCTGTTTAACAAGGCCTTTTCTCGTGACTGGGTGGCCGGCTCAAACTGGTTTGGGCCGGATTGATTGCCGCCATGCTTCGACTCCGCTCAGCATGACGAAGACGTCCTCGGAAGAATCATGCAACCAGGCGATGCCTGCCAAACGAGTTTGAGCATGGCACCCGGCGGTGTTGCCGATGCCACCCGCCGTGTCTCCTTTCGGTAACATCAATTATGAGGCAACGTATCATTTGACTCCCACTATTTCTCTACCCTCGGTAACATTTATTGTGAGGCAATTCGCTTCATCTCGAGCAAATCGTGCCCGCTTGACATCGGTTAGGCGAGTTTGTACCTTCCCGATGCACAAGAGCGACTTGCCGGGGCAGGGGAATGCCTACGGCATTGATAAATTGTACGGATAACAATGAGTTGGGTAGGTTAAGTGATATCGTTTTCTGAAATACAAAGAACCCACACCTGCGGAGAACTGCGGGCCTCAGATGTAGGCACCAGTGTTTGTCTCAATGGCTGGGTCGATGGCTACCGCAATCTGGGTGGTTTACTTTTTCTCGATTTGCGCGATCGGTACGGTATTTCGCAGGTTGTAATCAACCCCGAGACCTTCGACCACAACATGCTGGCGGAGGCGAACCGCGCACGCCATGAATTCGTCGTAGCGGCCATTGGCGAAGTGTGTCACCGGCCGGATGGTACTATCAATGCAAGTATGGACACCGGGGAAATTGAAGTCAATGCGGATGCCTTCTATATTGTGGCGGAATCAGAGACTCCACCTTTCGTAATCGAGGATGAGACCACAGCCAGTGATAAACTTCGTTTGGAGTTTCGCTATCTGGACCTGCGTCGCAAGTCGGTGCAGGAGAAATTTAGGTTTCGCCATGAGGCGACGCAGGCCGTGCGTAATCATCTGTCCGACCAGGGTTTCTACGAAATAGAGACACCACTGATGATCCGCTCGACGCCGGAAGGTGCCCGTGACTATGTGGTTCCCAGCCGACTGTACAGGGGGAAGTTCTACGCATTGCCACAGTCACCCCAATTGTTTAAGCAGATTCTCATGTGCGCCGGATTCGACAAATATTTCCAGATTGCTCGCTGTCTGCGCGATGAGGACCTCCGTTCGGATCGTCAGCCGGAACATACCCAGATAGACCTGGAGATGTCATTCGCCACGCCGGAAGATGTTTTCGGAGTCTCGGAAAGAATGATGGCCGATCTTTTCAAACGGACGCTGGGTGTTGATATCGAGATGCCGTTTCCGCGCCTCACCTATCGGGAAGCGATCGCACGGTTTGGTATCGACAAGCCTGACCTCCGGTTCGGAATGGAGATATTCGATCTGACGGACGACGTGAAAGACTGCGAGTTTAAGGTTTTTGCCGGGAATGTCGCTTCGGGTGGAGTGGTCAAAGGAATCGTGCTCAAGGGAGGTGGTTCTTATTCCCGGAAGCAGATCGACAATCTTACCGCGCTTGCAAAAGAGGCTGGTGGCGGCGGATTGGCGTACGTACTGCGGGCGGAAGCGGGGGACAAGTCACCCATATTGAAATTCATAGGCGAAGAGGTCAAGGATCGGCTGTGTGCTACGGCGCAGGTCGAAGCGGGCGATGCATTGTTTATTGTTTCGGACAAGAAAGAGAAGACCGAAATTATTCTCGGCCAGTTGCGACTTCATCTTGGTAAAGAACATGAGTTGATTGGCGACAACCAGTGGCGATTCTTGTGGATCACCGAGTTCCCGCTTTTTGAACACGATGAGGAAACCGATTCGCTACAAGCCGCACACAACATTGTATCCTGCCCTATGGAGGAAGATATGGATTTGGTGGAGGAAGGATTCAAGTCCGACCTGCCAAAATCCGATCTCAACCATCCCTGGCGGAAGGCACGTGCCCAGCAGTACGACTTGGTATTGAATGGCTGGGAGATGGCCTCCGGTGGTCAGCGGATTAACCGACGTGAACTTCAGGAGAGGATCTTGGAGATAATCGGTATCGACAATAAACGCGCTGACCGGATGTTTGGCTTCCTGCTACGGGCTTTGGAGTATGGTGCTCCACCGCATGCAGGGGTCGCTGTCGGGTTGGATCGACTGATTGCTTTGATGACTGGAACCGATAGTATAAGAGATGTGATTGCGTTTCCGAAAACGACCAATGCGCTGTCTTTGATGGACGGCTCACCGGCCGAGATCGACCAGGCGCAACTTGATGAACTGGGTTTGCAGATAAAGGAGGAACCCAAGGCTTAGCAGCCGGCTATGAATCCAGGCCCTGAGGAGCATGTAGTTCGCACCTTCACTCTCGAAGGAATCGACCAGCGCTTGTTGTTTGGTCAAAATGATACCTTCCTGAGAATGATTGAAGCGAGCTTTGGGAGCAGAGTATTTGCACGCGGGGATCGAGTCGTAATCGACGGTCCTCCGGATACGGTGGAGCATATTGTCCGACTACTGGACGATCTCGTGACCAGAATTGGACAGGGAGATGCCATCACCGAACAGTATCTGAGTTATGCTATGGCGATGGTCAAGGAAAACGGCGTCGGACCGGCCGATGAGCTTTCCACTCGCGCTCTCCTGACAAGCTCTCTTAAGAAGGAGATCAAGCCCAGAACTGTCGGTCAGACAAAATACGTCGATGCTGTGGAAGCTAACGACCTTGTGTTTTCTATTGGTCCCGCCGGAACTGGGAAAACATATCTGGCGGTAGCTATGGCGGTAGCTCATCTCAAGGCGGATCGAGTTCAGAGGATTATTTTTACGCGGCCAGCGGTGGAAGCAGGCGAGTCGCTGGGTTTCTTACCTGGTGATATTCGCGCCAAAGTTGACCCGTACTTACGGCCGGTTTACGATGCCCTTTATGATATGTTACCTCCAGACAAGATTCGCCGGCTAACCGAGATGGGAGTGCTTGAGATTGCGCCACTGGCCTTTATGCGAGGACGAACGCTCAATGATGCTTTTATAGTGTTGGATGAGGCTCAGAACACGACCAGTGCTCAGATGAAAATGTTACTGACGCGAGTCGGAGAGAAATCAAAAGCGGTCGTCACAGGAGACATTACGCAAATTGATCTTGATGACCGGCGTACTTCGGGACTGGTGAGCGTTCAGAAGGTTGTAAAGGGTATTAAGGGTGTGGAGTTTGTGTACTTGACCGACAAGGATGTTGTTCGACACCGGCTGGTTCAAAGCATCATCAAAGCCTATGATGCTTATGAGAAACGTGGTCGGAAAAGGAAATAGGCGAAACACGGATTCGTTCCATGTTTTCTTTGTTGCTGAAAATTAAAAGAGCAGTCAAGCGACTGCTGAAAGTGCAGAGCGAGAGTCGCCAGCGTCCGGTATACACGACCCGCTCGCGCACTCTGAAAGTGCTGATGCTCGTAGTTCTCTCCGCCCTGATCGGAGTGATCTATCCAGGCGAGGATCTGTTTGATCCGTTTGATGTCCCTCGTCGTGGCGAAATCGCCCTTGAGGACATTGTCGCGCCTTTTGTTATTACTGTATTCAAGACAGATCGCGAGCTCGAAGAAGAACGTGATATCGCACGGTTGACTGTGCCGTATGTAGTTGACCATGATGCTGTCGCCGAACAGGCTGCCTACAATCAACTGAATGGTTTTCTATCTCTGGCTGATTCAATGTCGAGCGATTCGGGTTGGCGTTCGGATATCGATGATCGTTCGAGACTAATATCAGAGCGGTACTCCCTGTTGAGCAGATCGGCAATTGAACAATCACTTGAACATGAGAACCTCGAACTGGTTCGTTCCCGTTTGACGGAAATATACCGCGAAGACATCTACAAAGTTGGTGTATTGGAGCAAACAGGGGCCATTCCTGATACCAAGAACAAGAATGTCTTGATTCGACGGGGTGAGCGGGAGAATATATATTATCGTGATCGGTTGTTGGACGTTGTTCTGGCTAATGGCCATCTGTTGACTGCTCTGAATAATCTCTTTGCCAGTGATTCGATTGATGTTGAATACTGTTACCTGATCGGACGATCATTTGTGCAGCCCAGCTTGCACGTCAATATGGCGGAGTACAACCGCCGCGTACAGGAAGAGCTTGATCATATCACGCCCATCAAAGAAGTTGTGCGTCAGGGTGACATAGTTGTTCGTTCGGGTGTTAAGGTTCGAGACCGACAGGAACGGGTGCTTCAGGAGATGGTTGCAATTCAACGCTCTGAGGCGTCTCGTCAGGGCTGGTTCCTCAACCTCCTGCCGGTCCTGGCTCGTATCCTCCTGGTGATGATGGCTTTTACTACTCTCTATCTGTTTCTTTACTATTTCAGACGGGAGATATACTACTCCAACGCCAAATTGCTCACGACCCTTGGTGTCTTTGGTCTTCAATTGGCTATCATATATCTCATCAATCAGTGGGATGTCTCCATGTATCTCTATCCGGTGGCTTTTCTGGCCATGATGTTAACGATTTTGTTTGATGCCGAAGTAGGGATATTGGCCACTATTGTTCTGGCAGTATTGCTGGGGGTAATGCACCGATTCGATTTCACCCTTGTGTTCATGACCATTGTGTTGGGTACGGTTGCCTCTCTTGCCTCCCATCAGGTGCGGCGACGCGCTCACTTCTTTCGCATTATGCTCATCACTTCATTGTCGTGTGCACTATTCATCCTATTGGTCGAAAATTTCAAAGTGACACCGCAGGCGGATATCATGACCGAGGTCGGTTTTGGGTTGGCCAACGGGTTTATTGCTATGTTGCTTACAATCGGGTTGCTGCCGGTGTTTGAATCATTATTTGGTATCACCACCGATATTACCCTATTGGAGCTATCCGACCTTAATCACCCTTTGCTGAAACGACTTGCGGTGGAAGCTCCGGGAACTTACCAGCACTCTATTATCGTTGGCAATTTATCGGAAGCTGCTGCAGAGGCGATTGGTGCCAACTCGCTTCTGGCGCGGGTTGGAGCATATTATCACGATGTAGGGAAGATGGAAATACCCGAGTACTTCGTTGAAAATCAATTGAGCATTAAATCGAAGCACGAATCGCTAACGCCCTCAATGTCGTCATTGATCTTATCGTCGCACGTCAAGCGAGGACGACAACTGGGAGAGGCGTCCGACGTGCCCGATGATGTTCTCAATTTTATCGAGGAACATCACGGTACGATGGTCCAGACATATTTCTATGACAAGGCGATGAAGCAGGGAGAGAGTGAGGAAGAGATTGATAACTTCCGCTATCCCGGACCGCGACCACAGACAAGAGAAACCGGTATTGCGATGTTAGCCGATGCTGTCGAGGCGGCCAGTCGAACCCTGGATCGTCCCAGTCCAGCTCGGATCGATTCACTCATTCAGCGTATAATCAATGCTCGTTTCCAGTCGGGTGAACTCAATCAATGTCCTCTTACGCTCAGGGATCTGGCCAAAATCAAGGAAGCTTTTGCCAAGGTCCTTATCGCGGCATTCCACCACCGGGTTGAATATCCGCAGAAGGTCGCGGTGGACGAGATACAATGAAGCTCAATATTTTCAGAGAGACAAATGTACGTGTCCCGAGACAGAAGATTATTGCCCTGTTTGAAACAATATGCAGAGCTGAAAGCAAGTCCGCCGCAAAGGGACAGGTTAATCTCATCCTGACGACCGATAGTCGTTTGCGTTCTCTCAACAGTCAGTATAGAAACATCAATAATCCGACGGATGTCCTTTCATTCAATATCGATTCACCGGGCAACGACGATCGCATCGTTGGCGAGATCTACATTGCTGCGCCGACTGCCACTCGCCAGGCCAGACGTTTTGGAACCAGCCTGTCCCAGGAATTGCTTAGACTGACGTGTCACGGACTACTTCATCTGTTCGGCCATGATCACGAGACGAGTGACCAGAGACAGAAGATGGAGAGTTTGGAAGATAGCTATCTTGTCGTGGCAGGAGGGAAACAAGATGCCTGAGTTGATATATTGCTCAGTTGTGCTTATCTCCTACATAACGGCCTATATCATGTCGCTGTATTCGATGGCGGTCTATATCGACCCGGACGATCTCAGCACTCTCCAGTCGAATGTAACCGGCATGCGACATAATTTCCTCCGTCGCCTGGCCGATGATCCGCAGTTGTTTGTCCAGATTGCCGCCGTTTACAATTCCTTCGCCCTAGTGACTATCAGCATCCTGACCTATCACTATTTCTATCAGATGGATGTTCCCGCCAGCTGGCCGCGGTTGGCTCTTCCATTGACAGGATTGGTAATGACATGGGTTGTTTATATTCTGACTGTTGAATATCTCCCACGCCGCTCATCACGTAACGCCATCAATCCGCGTATGAAAAAACATCTGTGGTTCATACTCATTGTGTATTACCTGGCCTATCCGCTGGTTCGGGCGTATCGGGGTATTCTGGCGAGCGTTACCAGCGAAACTTTGGTTACGGAGGAGGAGAAGGAAGAGATAGTGGAGCGCGCTATCGAGACTCTGGCCGAACAGGCCGGTATTAGCGAGTCCCTCGTTGAAGAAGACGAGAGAGAGATGATCAGCCAGATATTCCAACTCGACCAGACGGTCGTCCGTGAGATTATGATTCCACGTATTCAGATAACCGCTATCGACAACGGAATGTCCTTTGGAGGAATCCGGCGGTTGGTTCTGAAGGATGGCCACTCGCGATACCCGGTCTACGACGGTTCCATAGACAAGGTTGTCGGATTGATATACGTGAAAGATCTCTTTAATCGTCTTCCTGAACCGGGCGAGAAATTTGAAATCAGCTCCTTCCTCAGGAAGCCGTATTTCGTACCGGAAACGAAAATTATCAGCGATCTGTTGCGCGAGTTTAAGAGCAGGCGTCTTCATATTGCCATGGTTGTGGACGAATATGGTGGACTTGCCGGACTGGTGACGCTTGAGGATATCATCGAGGAAATCTTTGGAGAGATTCAGGATGAACACGATTCTGAACAAGCTGAATTCACCGTCCTTCCCGATGGTCGATACCAGGTGGATGCTGGACTTATGGTCGAAGATTTGCAGGAGCGTCTTGAGATCGACTATGAGCAGGGTGACTACGACACTGTCGGGGGACTAATCTATGACCTGGTCGGTTCCGTCCCTCACAAGGGACAGATAGTCAAGTGGCACGATTTGGAATTCGTGGTCGATAAGATCAATGGGCAGCGTATCGTATCGGTGACTGTTACCCTGACCAGAAATGGCGATAGAAAAGAATAGTCAATACCAACGAAAACAAGATGCCGGCCAGAAAACCAGTTCGGAAAGTGTCAAACTTCTTCCAGAACTTATTCGCCTTCGGTGGCGGTATCATAGAGCGACAATGCTTGCAAAGTTTGGCTCCTTTAGCCACGGGCTCCCTACAATAGGGACATCTACTTACCTGCTTCAATAATGACATGCACAAGTATTTCACCCATTACGTGGCGTAATCAAGCTAAAAAAGTCGGTATTGGCTGTCGCATAACCAGGCAGTCGAGGGTTCGCCACGACTGCCCGGTGGATTCGCGTTGATGCGAAACTTAGGTCAAACGATATTCTTCAGGCAGGAAATTCAACTCCGGCGAACCACTCGATCTCAATATCTTCGAAAAGATGGTCACGCTGTTGGCAGTCATGGAAGAGTTTCTTTTCGCCTTCATCAAGCGACTGGCCATCGATCTTTATCTGTATCAATGCGGCCAGGCGTTTGAAATCCTCGTAATGTTCTGTCATACGCAACTCAGCATAGTCACGTGCCGCCCAGGTGGAGATAAGAAACTGCCAATCCGAGGCTGACATCAACATGAGTTCGCGAGCAAGCTGTTTGAGAAGCTCATGCAGTTCGTCGTCCTGTTGGTCAGACTCCTCACACCAGTAGCGAGCCAGTTCGCACATCCTGGCTTCGGACTCGTAGATATGTTTCCACGTCCAATCGTTGTGCTTGTTCAGCCAGATGTAGTGGTGGTTGCCCTGTCCCCAGCTTCCTTCGGGGATAGATATGATCTTGGAAGGAGGTTTGCGGTCGAGTTGGTCCGAGAGAAAGGTCATCTCGACAGTCTTGCTATCTTCCATGTTTTTGAGAGCTTCCTTGAGGAAGTCGTGGCCTTCGAACCACCAGTGACCGAACAACTCGGCATCATAGGGAGCTACAAGAATCCCTGGTTGTTTGGAAGTTTCATGGTACTCGGCGAGAATACCCTCAACTTTGGAAGTATAGTGACTGGCGTTTTCCGGGCAACGTGACAAGGCGCTCTCGCGATTGTATTCCACTTTGTCGGCCAGGTCTGCTTTGGATGATGTAACGGCCCAGTAGCGGTGTCCACCTGGGAAACGCTTCTTGTGGAAATCAAGATAACTGCCGTCGCCGGGATAGCCATGCTCGCCCGACCAGACCAGCAGACCGGTCTCAGGATCGCGGGAGAATATAGCGGTTGGTTTCTTGCCTTCCGGCGCGCAGGAGACCAGGTAGACCTCACGCGGTGTTTTATCGAATTCTTCTTCCCGGGGCTTGTATTGTTCTTCGAACTGTCCCCAGAGCAACTTAAGAGCATCGAACCGATCGATATAGACTCCCAGCGATTTGCCACCCTTAAGCAGCACGGAGTCGATGATGAAGAAATCGATACCATTTTCAGTCAGAAACTCATCAGACCCTTTGCGAAGGTAGCTGTCGGTACGGCCATTGATAGGAACCGGTGGGGTCCATTCGTAGCGCGGGCGATAGGCGCACTCGGGCAACCATTGTCCGCGAGGTGCACGACCGAAGTGACGCTTGTAATTTTTGACAGCCATCTTGGTCTGAGCTTGCAGGGATTCATCACGTGAGAGAAGGGGATAGTAGCCGTGTGTTGCTCCACACGTTATGATCTCAAGAACGCCGCTGTCTTGTAGACGCCGAAATTCAGGGAGGATAGAACGGCCTATCTTCTCGAATTGCTCACGGGTCTGTCCATAGAATTTCTCCCAGAAATGAGCCGTTGCCAGCATGCTTTTCTGCCCATACTTGTGAAACTCTTCAGCATCAAGCTGAGCTGCTTCAATTTTCTGGTGCAGGTAGTCTGTGAATTCATCCTTGAAGGAGTCATCAGCCAGTTGTTCGCAGAGCACCGGAGACAGTCCTATCGTTAGCTTAGGATGGTATCCTTCTGCGACAAGCTCATCAAGCATACGGACCATTGGCAAATATGTCTCGGCGGTTGCTTCACTAAGCCAGTCTGTTCCATGCGGCCAGCGCCCGTGCGACATTACGTAGGGAAGATGGCTATGGAGTACGAAGGCGAAGTATCCTTTGGTCATTTCTCCTCCGTGTCGCGGTCGGTAGCGGATTCGAAGCCTATGTTCTTAGAGGTTTGCGGCTGTCCGCTATGGATTTTAATCTCGCCGTACTGACCTTCAAACTTCTTGAGGTTGTCCTCCAGTGTTTTATGCAACATCTTGGCGTGCATCGGCGTCATGATGATGCGTGAGAGAACTTTGGCCTTTTGTACGCGAGGCATGATTCTGGCGAAGTCAATGATGATCTCGGTAGGTGAATGCAGGATCATAGCCAGATTGGCGTATATTCCTTCGGCTGCTTTCTCGTCCAGTTCGACCCCAATCTGCTGTTGCGGAGGTAATTGCTGCATATTGTCCTTCTTCTTTACGGCTCTGTTTAAGGCACTTGTTTCAGACACGGCAATGTAATATATTCATGCCCGAAGTGAAAGCAATAGCCGTTTATCGGCAAAATGATTCAGGAGATGAGACCGTGTCACTGGACGCTGCACGATTCGACGAGATTTCTTCGAAGATTGGCCACGCAAAGGTCATGATTCTGGGCGACATCATGCTCGACGAATACCTGTTTGGGTCAGTGCACCGTATTTCGCCTGAGGCTCCAGTGCCGGTCGTGGAAGTCACATCCGACCGGATTCTGTTGGGAGGGGCGGCCAATGTTGCGGCCAATATCCGAACCCTGGGAGACGAACCGGTGCTGGTTGGTACAGTGGGGGAAGATGAGGCAGCTGCCAAGCTAACAAGACTGCTCGGACAGCGAGGGATTTCCAGTGATTTCTGTGTCACTGACAAATCCCGGCGTACGACTATTAAGACTCGGATCATGGCTCATAGCCAACAGGTTGTGCGGGCTGATCGCGAGGATTGTCACGAACTCGACGCGGAAATCGAACAATGTGTATTCGATCGTTTTATGTCTATTTCAGATGAGATCGGTGCTTTGATAATTTCTGACTACGGTAAAGGAGTGGTGACGCCGTCCCTGCTAAAGAAGGTCATTGATGTTTGCGAGGACAAGAATATCTTTGTGGGTGTCGATCCCAATGAGTCCCGTTTCTCCAACTACCGACGAGTTTCGCTCATAACTCCGAATCATCATGAAGCTGGTTTTGCGTACGGGCGTCGAATAGCATCCGTTGCCGACCTGAATGAAGTAGGTTACGGGTTGCTCAAACAGTTGCAGGCGCGATCAATTCTGATTACTCGCGGAGGGGATGGAATGTCGCTGTTTGAAGACGGGGGTGGCGTGACGCATATTCCCACTTTTGCCCGCAAGGTGTTTGATGTCACGGGTGCCGGTGATACGGTTATTGCGCTGTTTGCGTCGGCTGTCTGCGCCGGAGCTGATCTGGTCGAAGCGGCAGTGGTAGCTAACACTGGAGCCGGCCTGACTGTGGCTGAAGTGGGCACAGCAACCGTGAAAAAGGCGCAACTGCGCAAGGAACTACAACGCAATATCAAAAACGGAAATCTGGAATCAACTGCGGTCGAGGCTTAGACAATGTGGTCTGGCCAGCCAGATAACCAGTAATGCTTCGGTAGACAGCTATGACTCCCAAGAATCTCATTCCACGGTCCAGGGTCGCGTCGGTAATCGCCGGTCTAAAACGCAAGAGACATACCATTGTGTTTACTAATGGTGTCTTTGATATTTTGCATCGTGGTCACGTTGAGTATCTGGCACGGGCGAAAAAGCTCGGCGATATTTTGATTGTGGGCCTCAATAGTGATGCTTCCGTACGTCGCTTGAAAGGACAATCTCGACCTCTTCAGCGGCAACAAGATCGCGCCGCTATTCTTCTGGCTCTTAGGGCGGTTGACTATGTTGTTGTGTTTGGCGAAGATACGCCCGACAAGCTAATTCAATCCGTGAAGCCTGACATACTTGCCAAAGGAGCTGACTACAAGCTTTCAGAGATTGTCGGAGCAGAGTTTGTAAAGTCATATGGGGGAAAGGTACGGCGCATTCGGCTGACCAAGGGACAGTCTACCAGCAGGATTATCAAGCACACGAAGACAAGCTGAGGGTTCCCGCTCCGCAGCATGGGGATATGATTTCATGACTTGCGTTTCTTTGTACAGAATCCTAATTTGGTAATTATGTTCGCATTGTCTGATCAACATTCCGAATCCTCGCGTGATGAGCTTGTCCGACAGGGATACTGGCCGGCTCGTGCAGCCAGGTTTCTGGCTGATGGAAAGTACTCGCGCGCAGTGGAGATTTGTCGTGAGTATCTTAGCGATACACCTCACATGGTATCAGGACGACTCGTCTATGCCGAGGTTCTCTATCGTGCGGGTCAGGTGGAGCGAGCGACCGAACAGTTCTATCGAGTGCTTTCCCTTGATCCCGACCATCTGGTAGCGCTCAAGTATCTTGGCGATATCAAGTACGCCGACGGTGATGAACTAACCGCACAGGCCAATTACCAGCGTATTCTTGAAATCGATCCCGGTTGTTGTGGGTTACGTTCGGAGATGCAAAAGAGAAAAACCGAGACGACCAGAACGGTAACCATACATCGTCGAACGGAGACAGCCGCCGCTATGCCCACGGAAATGCTGCGGGAGATACCATTTTATACGGAGACGGTGGGTGACCTGTATTTGTCGCAGGGGCATCACCGACTGGCGGCGTCCGTATTCCAGAACCTGGTGGATAAAGACGACAATCCGCGCTTGCGTGAAAAACTCGACAATGCAGAGAAAAAGATAATCACAAAGGAACCTTAAAATGTCAGCAAAACGGATCAATTTGCTTCGCAAGAAGATGCAGAAAGACAATCTGGATGGCCTCATTCTGACACAGTTTGACTGGATGGATGGGCGGGCTTCGGTGTTGCGTTATCTCATAGGCTTTTCCGGCTCAACTGGCATTCTTGTGATCGGCCCCAGACGAGCCGATTTTTTCACTGATTTTCGCTATGCCGAACAATGCAAAAAGGAAATCAAGGGAGCTAGAGTCCATATTGTTGATGGGGATCTTATCGGCGCGCTGAAAGAGTTTACTCAGTTGGCGCCAAAAAATATGCGCTACGGAATTGATCACTCGCGAATGACGGTTGAGATACAGGGCAAGTTGCGACATGCCTGGCCGGACGTACTCCTGACCAGGGGCGGGTCTGCCATTGCAGACCTCGGCTGGGTGAAAGACAAAGCCGAGTTGGCTGATATTGCCCGAGCTGTGGAGATCTCCGATGCAGCTTTCGAGCGCACTCTGGCTCTTTTACAACCCGGTATTCGCGAACGCGAGATAGCCGCAGAACTTGAATACCAGATGATGATGCTCGGCTCCGAAATAGCCGCTTTTGAGACTATAGTAGCTTCCGGTCCTCGATCTGCTCTGCCACACGGTGCGGCTTCGACAAAAAAGATTCGCAAGGGTGAATTTGTTACGTTCGATTTTGGTGCGACCTACAAAGGGTATGTATCCGACATAACCCGCACAGTCGTAGTTGGTAAGGCGACAGCGCGCCAGAAGAAAATATATAATATTGTGCTGCGGGCCCAGTTGGCTGGAGTACGCAAGATTAAGGCCGGAGTGAGCGGCAAGGCGGTAGATGATGCCTGTCGTAAGATCATTACACGCGCCGGATATGGGAAGAACTTTGGTCATGGCACGGGTCACGGTATCGGTTACTTTGTCCATATTGGCCCACGCTTGTCTCAGCTATCGAAGGACAAGTTGATTGCAGGCGAAGTGGTTACCGTTGAGCCGGGTATCTACATTCCCGGTTGGGGTGGAGTTCGGATTGAAGACGACGTGGTGGTCACCCGGACGGGCGGCCGGGTGCTTAATCGCACCCCAAAAAACTTGTTGGAACTTTAGATACCGTAGATTATTGTTTGTCAAAGAGTTGGGAAGACCGGGGCAGGAATGCTACCGGGTTGAGGTTTCCGACCCTGTATTGATACCTCCAGGGATGTGTTGATTTTTCGAGGGAGTATACGCAGGTTCGGCGGTTACCGAATCGGACCACGAGATATCACTCGTTAAGGACCGACCCAGCATTAGTTTCTATTGAGGCTTAAAGTAATGAACGAAAAGTACATTAAGAAGTTGATCCGAATGGTTGAAGACTCCGACATTGCATCGTTGGAAGTATCCAGTTGGGGTCGTAAGGTCAAGATCACTCACCGAGATTGTTCTGCAAGCGATATCAGTAGCGGCGGACCAGTTGTAGTACATCAATCAGCCGCCACTCCAATCGCTCCTCCTCCTCCTCCGGTCGCAGCAACCCCTGAGGCTTCCCCGGTAGCTGATGATATTGGTAATCTTGTGCCGATCAAGTCGCCTATTGTGGGAACATTTTATTCCGCACCGGCCCCCGATGCTGATCCCTATGCTGCTCTAAACCAGAAGGTCAACATCGGCCAGGTCGTTTGTATTGTTGAGGCAATGAAACTCATGAACGAAATCGAATCTGAAGTGAGTGGCCGGGTGGTTAAAATCCTGGTTCAGAATGCCGAACCGGTAGAATTTGGGCAGACCATTTTTCTGATTGAACCGGAATAGCTGTCGCCCATTGGAAAGGGATATCCAATGAATCTAAAGCAAATGCTGGTTGAAATGCTCAACCACAAGGCTTCGGACCTTCACATCAGAGTTGGTGTTCGTCCGCACCTGCGCGTTAATGGCGAACTTGAACAGATTGCCACCGACCCCATCACTATCGATTTGATGGATCAGATCGTACAACAGATTCTCAGCGAGAAACAGTTGGAGCGATTTCATCGCAAGAACGAGACGGACCTGGCTCTTTCGGTGGCCAAACTGGGACGGTTTCGCATAAATCTGTTTCGTCAGCGTGGTACGATCGGTATTGCCATTCGTGCTGTCAGTACCTCGGTTCCGGCTTTTGGCGACCTTGGTTTGCCTGACGTAGTCAAGGATCTGGCCCAGACCAGGCGTGGTCTCATCATTATTACCGGAACCACTGGCTCTGGTAAATCGACAACGTTGGCCACGCTTATTGAGGAAATCAACTCCACCCGTCGTGCCAATATCTTAACAGTGGAAGATCCTATTGAATATATCTACCGCGATCAGAAATCGATAATCTCTCAGCGTGAGGTGGGAGGTGATACAGAGACGTTTTCGTCGGCATTGCGCCATGCTTTCCGACAGGACCCGGATATCATTCTTATTGGTGAAATTCGTGATCTCGAAACGATGTCTATCGCATTGACGGCCGCTGATACCGGCCACCTGGTGCTTACCACTCTGCATACTATGAACGCCCTTGAGACCATTAGTCGTGTTATTTCCTTCTTTCCTCCGCATCAGCACCAGCAGATCAGACTCCTGCTGGGTGGAACACTGAAGGCTATTATATGCCAGCGGCTGTTGACACGAAATGATCATGGAGGTAGGGTTCCGGCCGTAGAAGTACTGGTGAACTCTGCCGCCATCAGGGAGTGCATTATGGACCCGGAGAAATGGTCTGATGTCAACGAATTGATGGAGCAGGGGTTCGTTCAGTACGGGATGCAGACGTTTGATCAGTCCATGATGAGACTGTACAAACAGAATATGATCTCTTTTGAAGAAGCCATAAACAACGCCAGCAACCCTGACGACTTTGACCTGCGCGTCAAGGGGATCACCGGTTCTTCGGACCGTTGGGATGACGACATCAAGAAGGGTGATGACGCCGAATCTTCCGAGCAAATAGGCGGGATGTCCAAGTATTGAGTTGATTTCCAGAAGATTCCGAGCTAAGACAGCTAATCTTCATTGTGTGTATTTATGTTTATGTAGCCCGTATGTGGCTGTGTTTTATGCTATTATGACGCTATTGTGGCCTGTTCGGGTACATTTTGTTCTTCCATATTACCAGAACAGCAGATGACTCGAAATGCCTTTTCGGTTGTCCTTCCGGGTAGAATTGTGTATACTACCAGACTATAGTCTCGAACGGCTGGCGATTGTAGTCACCGTCGGGGAACATGATTGCTGAGAAAGGTGTAGCCTTGTTTAATAAAGTCTTGATAGCCAACCGGGGTGAGATTGCTCTGAGAATCATCCGGGCCTGTCGCGAACTGGATTTGGCCACGGTCGCTGTTTACAGCGAAGCTGACCGAGATGCCCTTCATGTACGGTTTGCCGACGAAGATGTTTGTATTGGACCAGGTCCGGCCAAAGAGTCGTACCTTGATTACAAACGCATCATCGCCGCTGCCGAGGTTACCAACGCCGGTGCTATCCATCCCGGATATGGTTTCCTAGCCGAGAATGCCGATTTCGCCGAAATATGTGAATCCTGCGGACTGGTATTCATAGGTCCCACTCCCGATCAGATACGGTTGCTTGGGGACAAGATACAGGCCAAGAATGTTATGAAGAAAGCTGGCGTGCCGGTCATACCCGGATCGGAGGGCATCGTATCTTCCTTACAGGAAGCCGAACAACTGGCCGAGGGGATTGGCTATCCGGTGATTCTCAAGGCAGTCGCTGGCGGCGGAGGTAAGGGCATGCGCTATTGTCGTAATGTAGCCGAGCTCGAACGCGGTTTCCAGCTTGCTTCCACCGAATCAGCAAATGCTTTTGGCAATCCCGACCTGTATTTGGAAAAGGTCGTTCTTAACCCGCACCACGTCGAAATCCAATTAATAGGTGATGAGGCCGGCAATTACTTCCATTATGGGGAACGTGATTGTTCGATCCAGCGACGTCACCAGAAATTAATTGAAGAAACACCATCGCCATTAATGACCGACGATCTGCGAAAAAGGATGGGTACGGCGGCTGTGGAAGGCGCTCGAGGGGTTGGCTACCGTGGCGTAGGTACTATTGAGTTCCTTGTCGATGATAAACGCGATTTCTACTTCATGGAAATGAACACCCGAATCCAGGTAGAGCACCCGGTGACGGAGGAAGCCTATGAAGTCGATCTGGTCCAGGATCAGATTCGTGTTGCTATGGGCGAGACGCTCAAATACAAGCAGGAAGAGATCAAGCCCAAATGGGCTGTGATCGAGTGCCGGATTAACGCCGAGGATGTGGAACATGATTTCCGTCCGACCCCGGGGACAATCACCGGGTTACATTTGCCGGGTGGACCGGGAGTGCGAGTTGATCGGGCTATGTATACGGGCTATAAGATTCCGCCCTTCTATGATTCCATGATTGCCAAACTGATTGTCAAGGGGCGTACTCGCGAGGATGCGGTCAAGCGGATGCGGAGATGTCTTGATGAGTTTATTGTGGAGGGAGTCCCGACTACCGTTCCCTTCCACCAGGAGATATTCCAGCACCCCGACTTCCTGGCCGGGGACTACGACAATACATTCCTGGAAACAAAGTTTAGAGCCAACCGCCAGTCTCAGGAAGAAGAGCATGCCAAACTGACGATGAAGCGGGCTGGTGAGGGAGAAGTCGAAACAGCCAGATCCGCGACCACAGGCGCACGCGATGAAGTCAAGGATGCTGTCATGACAGAAAATGAAGCCGGAGAAGAAGCCAGCAACAAGTGAGCGTGGAGGGTTAGGTGAATATACCTGCGGATTTGAAATATTCTGAAGATCATGAATGGGTCGGCGTCGAGGGCAATATTGCCACTATCGGCGTGTCCGATCACGCGGGGGAAGAACTTAGTGATGTTACTTTCGTGGAACTTCCGTCTGAAGGGGACGAGTTAACAGTTGGAGAAGCTTTCGGTGTTATTGAGACTGTCAAAGCAGCGGCTGATCTGTTTGCACCGATATCTGGTAAAGTCGTAGAGGTCAATACCGCCCTCGAGGATGACCCTGAAATCATCAAAAACGATCCCTATGGAGCGGGTTGGTTTGTCAAAGTCGAGATGTCGGATCCTTCGGAGTTGGACAAGCTGATGGATGCTCAGGCTTACAAGGAACTAATCGCCGGCTGACAGGCGTAGCGAGCCCACCCGGGTTCGCGGTGGATGTATATGCCGTACATACCTAACACAGATGATGACCAGCGTCGGATGCTGGCCCGGATAGGGGTTTCGACCGTTGAGGACTTACTGACTCCAATCCCCAGGGAACTGCGTCTCGATCGGCCACTCGATATTCCCTCACTCTCGGAGATGGAATTGCTGTCTGAGATCGAAGCCATGTCTTCAGAGGGCGGAGACGGACTGATTAGCTTTGCCGGTGGTGGAGTTTATGATCATTTTATTCCGGCTGCGGTGAGCGCAATTGTGAGTCGACCCGAGTTTGTGACGGCCTACACGCCTTACCAGCCGGAAGTATCACAGGGTACATTGCAGGTGATTTATGAGTTTCAGACTCATATCTGTCGTTTGACCGGAATGGATGCGGCCAATGCTTCGCTGTATGATGGAGCATCCGCAGCCGCGGAGGCTGTAATCCTGGCGGTCAAGGCTACTCGTCGCAATAAAGTACTGATCTCAGAAGCTGTCTGCCCCATGTTTCGAGAGGTTACCAGAACCTATCTCACTGGACGAGGAATTGAGCTGGTAATTGTTCCGACTAAGGATGGCGTTACCGACATTGATCGGTTGAAAACCGTCATCGACAACAAGACGGCAGCAGTGTTGATGGCACAACCGAATTTCTTTGGCTTTCTCGAGGAGATTGAGACGGTTGAGGGCATGATTCACAAGGCTGGTGGGTTGCTTATCATGGCAGTCGATCCCATCGCACAAGCCCTGCTTAAGACACCCGGCGACTATGGTGCGGACATCGTGGTGGGCGAAGGCCAGCCGCTTGGACTACCGATGTCATTCGGTGGCCCGCTATTGGGTTTCTTTGCCACCCGGAAGAAGCTGGTGCGCAGTATGCCGGGGCGCGTTGCCGGACGGACGACCGATATTGACGGCAAGCCTGGTTTTGTGCTGGTGTTGCAGACTCGTGAGCAACATATTCGGCGCGAGAAAGCGACATCAAATATCTGCACCAATCAGGCTCTTTGTGCCACGATAGCCACAGTTTATTTTTCGTTGTTGGGTAAGTCCGGCCTCCGACAGGTGGCTTTGCTTTCGGCTGAGAAAGCCCAGACTGCGGCTATGGCTATCTCTAAGATTGACGGCTTCAAGGTTATGGGTGATCAATCCTTCGTTCGGGAGTTTGCGGTCAGGACACCAATCCCGGCAGCAGACATTATTGAAGGTTTGGCCAAACACGGGATTCTTGCTGGTGTGGATGCCGGACGCTGGTACGCTGACCATGCGAATTGCCTCATTGTAGCCCTGACCGAAAAACGTACTACCACCCAGATTGACCGGTTTATCAACGGTTTGAAGGAGTTTAGTGTCAGTGGCGTCTTGTCCTGAATGTAATGCAGAATTGGATGGCACTCCCACTCATTGTCATGTTTGTGGTTGCGAGTTGGTGACCGAGGATCTGGCCGACTGGGAGGTGCTGGGCAGTATTGAAAACCGCATGTGGGCGGAATCGGCCCGGGAAACCTTGAGATCTTCGGGCATACCGTCGACTGTGATTTCCAAGTCCGGTTTTTTTGGAAACGCCGGTCTTCCACTCAACCCAATCTATGAATCCAAAGACGCGACGTTTCAGATATCCGTACCGACTGTGCACACGTCGGAGGCTGGGGAATTGTTGGACATGACCCTTGGTGACAATTGGCAACGGAGGAAAAAATAGCCGATGCCGTTCTGCCCCGATTGCCGATACGAGTACCGATTTGAAGTGACCGTCTGTCCCGATTGCGGTGTGGAGTTAGTGAGCAATCTCCCTTCACTAGTTTCGGCGGCTGTTACGCCGGATGAAAGCTGGGTGGTGGTTGGCCAGGTAGGATCTCAAATGAAAACTGAGTTGGCCAAGGGATCGCTTGATTCCAACAACATTCCGTCGATGGTTATCTCATCCAGTTTCGGTGCTTTTGGAAAGGGGATGGATTTCAGCTCCGGGCTTGGACTCTCTTCTTCTGAGGGCAATACTATTCTTGTTCCGCGGGAGTTCGAGATTGAGGCAGTTTTAATACTCGAAGCTGTACTTGGAGATGATCTGATCAAACCGAATGATTGATAGAGTACTATATTGAATAACATGTTGAAGGGAGAAATGATGAGCAAAGTCTTACTGGTTCTGACGATGGTTGTATTGCTGGTGTCCAGCGCGATGGCCACCGACGACTCGACTGTAGTGCCCTCTGCACCGTACTATGCTTCAGTTGAAGAAGCCCGTGCAGCGGTTGGTGATGATCGTAATATTATGATCGACTTTTATACCGATTGGTGCAAATGGTGCAAAATGAACGACACGGTCGTGTTCGTTAATCCGAAGGTAATCGATTTTTTCACCAATGAAGTAGCTCTCGTTAAGGTTAACGCTGAAGTTGATACTGCCCTGGCAAAGAAATACCATATTAGCGCCTATCCCACTTCCGTCCTGATTACAACCTCAGGGGACGAAATTGACCGTGTGCATTACGAAGAGCCTGATACACTTCTGCAGACACTGCGTAACTATGCCAACGGAATTGGCACGCTTGAAGATTTGTTGAGTAAGATCGACAAGGAATTTGATCGCGAAATGGCTCTGAAGATAGCAGAGAAATACGGATCTCGTGGCGGTGACGATGCGTCGGTTAAATGGTTCCAGAAAGTGATTAAGGCTGGCGACCCGACTGATTCACTCAGTGGTGAATGTCGTATGTCTCTGGCCAGAATTCCCTATGGCGATAAGGAATATGACACCGCCATCGCGGCCTATGAGGCCGTTATTAAGGATTTTGAGGGAACCTATTTTGCCGAGCAATCGACAATCTGGCGGGGTTATATCTTCAAGAAAAAAGGAGATACGTCCTCCGCGATAGCTGCCTTTGAGGATTTCGTCAAGCAGTATCCGCAATCGGAAGATCTTGAATGGGTTCAAGGGCAGATCAGCAAGCTCAAGGGTGAAGAACCCAAGCCGGAGCCAAAGAGTGAGGACGAAGGCTGATAATGATCTTCCAGCTGAGCTGGAGGAATTGAGATCGTATGAACAAGACAACCGTGATATATGAGAAATCCGTTGCCGGGCGAACGGGTTATACGCTACCCGGCACGGTTGGAAGCGAAGAGAAGATACTATCAGGTATTGCTTCCCGATTCCTGCGTGAAGAACCGGCGAAGTTGCCGGAAGTCACCGAGGGTGAAGTGCTGCGGCATTTCGTCACTTTATCGACGAAGAACCATCACATTGACAAGGGGTTTTACCCGCTTGGCTCGTGTACGATGAAGTACAATCCGAAGCTAAACGATGTGGCCGCTTCTTATTCCGGCTTCCTGGGACGGCATCCATTATCCCCCTGTGCAAATGTGTCGGGGCTGTTGCGTTTGCAATGGGAATTAATGCAGTATCTTGGCGAAGTATCGGCATTTCCGTCGGTTTCTTTGCAACCTGTGGCCGGTGCCCAGGGAGAGTTCGCGGGTCTTCTGATCATGCGGGCCTATCATCTTGACCGGGGTCAAGAGCGTTCCAAGATCATTATCCCTGACTCTGCCCACGGAACGAATCCTGCCTCGGTAACATCGGTCGGTTATAAGACTGTGCTGGTGAAATCAAACGACAAAGGCGTGATTTCGCCGGAAGCAGTAGCAGAGGTTATGGACGACGACGTGGCCGGGATGATGATGACAAATCCGAATACTCTGGGTCTTTTCGAAACTCATATCAAAGAGATTGCCGAGATCGTCCATGCCGGGGGTGGTTTGATGTATATGGATGGAGCCAATCTGAACGCCCACATGGGTATTTTTCGACCGGGTGATGTTGGCTTCGATATCATGCATTTCAATTTGCACAAGACATTCTCTACGCCTCATGGTGGTGGTGGTCCGGGAGCCGGGGCAGTCGGTGTGACAGCTCAGCTCGATCCGTTCCTTCCGTATCCGGTTCTGTCCAAATTGAGCAACGGACAACTGTTCTACGATTACGATCGCCCCAAGTCCATCGGGAGGTTGCATAGTTGTTACGGCAATTTCGCGATAGAAGTCAGGGCTTATGCCTATGTCCGTACTCTGGGAGGAAAGGGGCTGCGACGGGTCAGCGAGAATGCGGTACTCAATGCCAACTATCTCAAGGAACTGGTGCGTGAGGACTATGAAGTGCCTTACGATGTTCCCTGTATGCACGAATTTGTAGCATCCGGATCACGGCAGAAGGAGCACGGGGTGCGGACTTATGATGTGTCAAAGCGGTTGCTTGATTTCGGTGTGCATCCGCCGACCAATTATTTCCCGTTGATCGTGCCCGAGGCGATTATGATTGAGCCGACCGAGACTGAGAGTCGCGAGACGCTGGATGATTTCGCTGCTATTATGAAGCAAATAGCTCAGGAGGCTCGGGAGAACCCGGATATCGTCACTTCCGCGCCACATGACACGCCGGTACGACGGCTCGATGAAGTCAGCGCGACACGCAATCTGGACATCTGCTTCGAAGATTGAGATAAATATCTTGTCATTTCGAGCCGGTGCCCTTTCTTGGGGCATCGGTTTTTTTATATGATACGATTGACTGACATATCATTCGTCTATGCCGGCGGAGATACCCCGGCAATCGACAAGCTGTCGTTGGAAATCCACGCTGGCGAGTCGGTCTGTGTTATGGGAGCCAACGGGTCCGGCAAGACCACCTTAGCGCGCCTGCTGGCTGGATTGCTGGAACCGACGCAAGGAGCGGTCAGGATCGGCCATGAAGAGAATGGTCCTGCCAGGGACGTGGGCATCCTTTTCCAGAACCCGGACAACCAGATGGTGGCGGTGACGGTTGATAAGGAAATCGCCTTCGTTCTCGAAAACTACCAGGTTCCCCCGGATGAAATGGACCGGCGCGTTACAGCGACGCTGGAACGGTTTGGCATCGAACATTTGCGACGCCGGTTGACTTCGGAGTTATCCGGGGGAGAAAAACAACGCGTAGCGCTGGCGTCGGTGATGGTGTCGGAACCGTCGATACTGATTCTCGACGAGCCGGATTCTTTTCTGGATCAGCCGGGACGAATTGCTCTTGAGGCTGAATTGAGCAAACTACGGGGAATCGATCCTGACATGATTCAAGTGCATATCACCCAGTATCCATCGACCGCACGTCAGTACGATCGGCTTCTTGTTTTTGCAGACGGTCGGCTCGTAGCAGATGCTTCACCTGAGTCCGTTTTCGGCGACCGGGAGCTATGTGGGCGATCAGGGTTACTGCTGTCTATTAGTGACTTCGCCGGGTACTCTATTCCTGCCACGCTCGAAGAATGCAATGGCAAAACTGATCCGACCGTGGATCATATCGAACTGAGCAATGTGGCTTTCACCTGGCCCGGAGCTGACAAACCAACTCTGCAAAGCCTCGATTACACTTTCAATACGGGCGAGACAACGTGTATTGTAGGATCATCGGGATCGGGCAAGAGCACTCTGGGGTTGATGCTGTGCGGTTTGAACGCTCCGACCGAGGGAGAGATTGGCTATTTCGATAACGATGGTGAGTCAATAGCATCCGATCTCATTGCCGGGCGTGTGTCGGCAGTACTGCAACAACCCGAGCGACAGTTTTTTCTGCCAACTTGCGCAGAGGAAGTGGCTTTTGGACCACAGAATTTCAATCGCCCGCTTGATGCGGAAGGAGTTGCGCAGCTACTCAACATGATCGGGCTGGATGCAGAGGCGTTTTCAGAACGTGATCCGTTTCGTCTGTCCGGGGGAGAGAAGCGACGGTTAGCGTTTGTGGCGGTGTTGTCGATCATGCCCCAGATTATTGTGTTGGACGAACCGACCTGCGGCCTTGATCTGGAGGGAGTCGGGCGGTTCGTGGCTTTGGCGCGTGCCCTTCACCAACGGGGGAAGGGGTTGGTGGTGATTACGCACGACGGTGATCTTTTACATGCTCTGGCTGACCGTATCCTCCAACTCAATGGGGACGGCGACGGCCAAACCTATATGCGCGATGCTTTCTTCGCTGATAACAATCTCGCTTCTACCGTCTCTCCGAGGACATGGACACGAGGGTAGGAGTCCGCAAGCACTTCCTGTACATCCTCCATTTTTCTCCCCTTTTTTCATCCCTGAGCTTGACTGAGGGACAGAATTGGCTATTATGCACATCAAGGTTCTGTAAGAACTTGACGCGATAAACGCACCACTGGTGCTCCCTTTTAAGGTGATCCTGCGAGGTCCCAAAGGAAGAGGCAATGTGACTACTTTATTCGATCAACCTAAACTCTTTAGCAACACTACGTTGCAGTTAATATATCAAGTAATATCTAAGGTCTTTTTATATCCCCGAGGGAGGTTTCATTGCCCACCGAACATGATCTGATCCTCGACGACAAGAAAATCAAACGCGCCTTGATGCGTGTTGCTCACGAAATTCTAGAACACAACGCCGGAGCCGAATCGCTTGCGATCATCGGTGTCGTTACGCGTGGAGTTAATCTTGCGCGACGGATCGCCGGTATCATTGAGGATATCGAAGGCATCAAAGTACCGGTCGGGCTGATGGACATAAGCCTGTACCGGGATGACGTTCATTCCAAGCTCGACCAACCGATTATCCAGCGGACGGAGATTCTGTTCGATGTGGTCGATCGCAACGTCATTCTAATCGACGATGTCCTTTTCACGGGCCGCACAATTCGAGCCGCTCTCAATCAGATCAACGACTTCGGGCGTCCGCGCTCGATCCAACTGGCTGTGCTTGTGGATCGTGGTCATCGCGAGCTGCCGATCAAAGCTGACTATGTCGGAATCAATATCCCCACCGCGCACACCGATCGGGTAGTGCTGGAGGTGGCGGAAACGGAAGGAGCCGACCGGGTATATGTCATCAGAGGCGCACTTGAGGACGAAGATTCAGTGTCATTGGCCAGGGGGAAGGAAGGTAAGAAGTGAGTAGACTTAGTTCTCGTCATCTACTCGGCCTCGAAGGAACTTCCCGCCAGGACATTGAAGCGATTCTTGAGACTGCGGATACTTTCCGCGAAGTCCTGGATCGTACTATCAAGAAAGTTCCTACATTGCGTGGAATCACAGTGGTAAATCTCTTCTATGAACCATCCACCAGAACCCGCATCTCGTTCGAGTTGGCCGAGAAACGTCTTTCGGCCGATACGGTCAGCTTTTCGCCATCGACGTCGTCGGTGAAAAAGGGGGAATCTCTACGGGATACGCTACAGAACATTGAGGCGATGAAGATTGATATGGTCGTTGTGCGCCATAGTTCACCGGGTGTACCGTATTTTCTGACTCGTTTTTCAGACGCCAATATCATCAATGCCGGAGACGGTGCCCACGAGCACCCTACTCAGGCGTTGCTCGATATGCACACGATTTATAAGAAATACGGCAAGCTTGACGGCCTGCGGGTGGTGTTGATCGGGGATGCTGCTCACTCGCGTGTCCTGCGATCCAATATCTGGGGTCTCAAGACGATGGGCGCTTCGGTAGCTATCTGTGGTCCGGCGACATTGTTGCCTTACGAGGTTGAGAAGTTTGGCTGTGATATCTATACCAATTTAGATGAAGCCCTCGACGGCGCGGATGTGGTCAATGTCATGCGTATTCAGCTGGAGCGACAGCACGCGGGTTTGTTCCCATCGCAGCGCGAATACACCAGATTGTTCGGGGTTAACAAGGATCGACTCAAACGTTTGCGGCGAAATTATACCATCATGCATCCCGGACCAATTAATCGTGGTGTGGAAATCACAAGCGATGTTGCTGACGGCGCTAAATCAGTTATCCTCGATCAGGTTACCAACGGACAGGCGGTGCGAATGGCGGTACTTTATCTGCTGCGGGGCAGGGATGACGAAGGAGGCGTATCATGACCAGCAAGAAATACGATCTCGTAATTCAGAACGGGCGGGTTATCGATTCCGCCCTGGGGTTTGGTCGCGATGCTCACGTCTTCATCAAGGATGGAAAAATCGCCATGATTGAGGCCGACTCTGCGCCGATCCGTCAGGAAATGCGATCGCTTGATGACGAGCAGATTGTCGATGCCACCGGCAAATTGGTGGTGCCGGGTCTGGTCGACATTCATGTACATCTTCGTGAGCCCGGCCGAGAAGATGAGGAGACAGTCGAAAGCGGTTGTCGTGCCGCTGCCGCAGGTGGGTTTACATCGATCTGTTGCATGCCCAATACAACTCCCCGTATAGACAACCAGGAAACGGTTGAGTTTGTCCAGGACCGCGCCCGGAATGCAGCCGCCCGAGTCTATGTCGTGGGCGCAATTACCAAAGGACTCGAAGGCAAAGAGCTGGCCGAAATCGGTGATCTGGTCCAGATGGGGGCGGTGGCGATCAGCGATGATGGCTATTATGTTCGTAACGCCGAGATGATGCGCAGAGCTTTGGAGTACGCACGAATGTTTGATATTCCGGTCATGCAACACTCCGAGGATCAGCAGTTGAGCGAGGGTGGAATAATGAATGAATCTTTCGAATCAACCCGGCTTGGCCTGCGTGGGTCGCCATCGGTAGCTGAGGAAGTTGCCGTGTTGCGTGATATTGCTCTGTGTCGGATGACGGGCGGACGGCTGCATATTCAGCATATCACAACTCGGGGTGCCGTTCAGGCAGTGCGTCAGGCTAAGAAAGAGGGTGTTAAGGTAACAGCCGAAGCCACGCCACATCACATGGTTTTATCTGATACGGAAATAGGCAAAGAGTTCAACACCAATCTCCGCGTCAATCCTCCGCTGCGAACCGAAACCGACCGGGTGGCTGTCATTGAGGGATTGGTCGATGGTACCATTGATTGTATCGCTTCCGATCATGCTCCGCATTCAGCTGAGGAGAAAGACTGTGAGTTCGACCAGGCCCCCCCCGGGATGATCGGGCTGGAAACAACTCTGGGGCTGATCAAGACGCACCTGATCGACAAAGGTTATCTCAGTTGGGCTGATGCGATTCGCAAGATGACTGTCAACCCCGCCCGGATATTAAATCTTCCGGTAGGAACACTTGAAGCCGGAACTGTGGCTGATATTACTATCATTGATCCAGAGAAGAAGTGGACCGTTAAAGCCAACAAGTTCCATTCTCGTTCGAGCAACTCACCATATATCGGGCGACGGCTGACTTGTCAGGTGTTCAAGACGATCCTCGGTGGGAAAGTGGTGTACGAGCGGTAGGAATGAGTGATCAGACAAAGGCAATGAAATGAAAATACCATACATTGATCTCAGCGCCCAGTATCAGTCCATCAAGTCTGAGATAGATGATGCGATCGCTGATGTAATCAACAACTCAGCATTTGTACTTGGACCGGCTGTGAACGATTTCGAGGGTGGCTTTGCTACTTTCTGTGGCGTACGATACTGTGTCGGCGTGAACAGCGGCACCAATGCGCTGTTATTGGCACTGAAGGCACTTGACGTTGGCCCCGGTGATGAAATCATCACGGCGGCCAATACGTTTGTTGCTACCGTAGCTGCCATAGCTCATACGGGAGCGAAGCCGGTGCTGGTCGATGTCGATCCGATCACTCGGAATATCGATTCGGCGCTGCTGAAACTGTCACTGTCCCAGAAGACAAAGGTGATTATCCCGGTGCATCTGTACGGTCAGATAGCTGATACAGATGCGATTGGCGAAGTGGCGGCCAGGTACGGAATTGATATTCTCGAAGATGCTGCTCAGGCTCAAGGCGCTACTTACAAGGGCCAACGAGCTGGGTCGCTGGGTCGGATGGCTGCATTCTCGTTCTATCCGGCCAAGAACCTTGGCGCTTTTGGCGAGGCGGGGGCAGTCACGACTGACGATGAAAAACTCGCTAAATCCGTCCGTGTGTTGCGCGATCATGGTTCGCAGGAGAAATATCACCACGAAATACTGGGCTATAATGCCCGCATGGACGGAATCCAAGGCGCAGTACTCGGCGTTAAACTAAAGCATCTTAATGACTGGAATGTCGCTCGTCGGGCTGTAGCCGGCTGGTATAACGAATTGTTGGCTGATGTTCGGGTCACTTGTCCACAGTCTGGTCCTGAGTATGTGAATGTATTTCATGTATATGTAATCGAAACCGAAGAGCGCGATGCATTGCAGGCATATCTCGGTGAGCATCAGGTGCCGAGCATCATACACTATCCCATCCCGGTACACTTGCAGCCAGCTTTCGATGGCTTGAACTATCGCAAAGGTGATTTTCCGGTCAGCGAGAAATTGGCTGACGAGATTCTGTCGCTACCGATATTCCCGGAGATGAGGCGGGAACAGGTTGAGTTTGTTTGCGAGAGGATCCGTGATTTCTTCAAAGGACGGTAGATTCCCTATGAATCGGCGTCTTGAACTGATTTCCGTTCTGGTAGTGATTTCGCTGCTGGTATTGGTGCGGCTATATCATTTGGAAGCCGACCCGCCATCAGGATTGTCCGCTTCGACTGATGTCTACACCGACCCGGCCCAGTATACAATCTTCGCTCGAAACTACATACAGACGGGAGATTTTGATCCCTTCGACGACTATCGACGGACGATCTTTCTCAAATCAAGCGTGACAGCGCTGGCGGTTGTTGTCTTCAAGATAATGGGGGTGGGAAATTGGTCCTCGAACTTCGTTGGCTTTCTCTATTCCCTCGGAGCTTTGCTGCTGTTCTTCTTGTTCATTCGCAGGATAGCAGGTGTTGTCCCTGGATTGCTGTTCTTGTTATTGGCCGGGCTCAACTACAATCTTCTGTTCTATGGTCGGTTACCTTTCCTTGAACACAGTATGGCTTTCTTTGTCTTCCTGGCATTGGTGCTGGTGACACATAGTCAAAAAACGGTAGTCTGGTTACTGGCCGGAATCTCCCTGGGTGTGGGTTTGTTTTTTGGCAAAGCTATCGGGTTAGTGTTTCTGTTTCCGTTTGTAGTGTTATTCATCTATGAGTTGTTATTCGGGGCATCCGGTGGGAAACAAACCTTCACTCTACTCGGGGAGGATGCAGCATCAGACGGAGTTGACGCGCCGCGCCGTATCACTACTATTCGACGATGGTTGCAACCAACTATTTTTACAGTTGGGTTTGTTGTCGTTGTGGCGGCTTGGTATTTTTATGTCTATGCTCCCATGCAGTCCCAGGTGTCAGGGTATTTTGGTGAACAAGCAGTGTCACTGTATGGATCACCCGACGGTCTGAAATCTATTCCCCTGTTTGTTGAGAAGCTGGTAACGTTCGGAATTGACTCCAAACTCTTCTTGCGGATGTGGTCGGTATTTTTACTCTCGGGTGTTCTGATCGGAATGATTCTCTATCAGATATGTCGGCCCCGATTCTACCGCAGCGGTCTCACCCGCTTCAATGGTGGCCATCTCTTTCTCGTAGCCATGATCGTTGCCTTCTATGGAGCGCTCATGATCTGGAACTACCGTCCGTTACGCTACCAACTGGTGTTGGTCTATGCTTCGTGCGGAGCGGCGGCGATAGTGTTGTCTATGCTCTGGCAGAAAGTACGAGAATTAGAACCAATGAAGACACCGGTCCTATTTTACCCGCTTTGTTTGCCGTTGGTATTGGTCCCCTTGTATCAGGCGACGGAGATACTGTCCGATCGATACGGATGGGATTTCAGTTTCGATAATAGCATTCTCTGGCTCGGGTTGGTCGCTTTGTTGATAACCGTTGCGATTGGCTTGATCGTTCGCCATCGACTCTGGAGGTATATCCCTTATTTGACGATGCAGAAGAGGCTGGTGGTGATTCTGGTGGTTGTTGTCAATATCGGAATTGATACGGCTCTGGTTATCAACTGGTCGCAACGTGCGGCTTTCACTGTCCATGACAACAGCTGTGATCTGGGGTTGATCCTAAACCAGGGGGCGGTTGTATCCGGGCCACTTGGACCAGCAATGAGTGTAGAGAACGAAGTTGGCTGCGTGATTCATATGTTTGGAGTCTCGCAAGCCGACCCGCAGCTTTTCGATCAATTCCCAATCACTCATCTGTTGCTGGACAAGGGAAACGAGAAACGCGCCCGCGATGATTACTCCAACCTCATGGATAGCGCAGTTCATGTGCTTACATACCATGTGGGACGGAAAAAGGTTCGTTTGTTTCGTATTGCAGGTTATACCGGAAATACCATGGCCGATGGATATCGTCCTTCACGGATGGAAGAGGCGATTGATTCCTATTTTCGAGGGGATATTAAGGGAGGTCACGCGGCGGCGGCCGAGTTCCTGGTTCAGAATCCACGCAATCTCTCCGGGTATCTAGCGGTGGGGACAATGGCCGAGGAAGATGGTGATGCTCTTTTGGCCGAGAGTTGCTACAAAAAAGCAATTGGATTTTCCCCAACAAATTACAATCTTAATTCTCAAATAGCTGAGTTCTACAAAAAGAGATACATAGACTCTGCCGATGAGGAGTATAAGGCCGAAGCACTTCGCTTCTATGAAGAGGCGATGCGGCTGGCACCGAACGTGCACAAGCTGGTTGCGGCTTGGCGTGAACTTAAGGATAATGATACGTGGCAACTGAAGGAAAAACAGACCTCTTCATCTCAACAATAGTCCCGGCGATGAACGAGGAGGGCAATATTGATGAGTTCTGCAGGCTTTATGCCGAGATGCTCAAGACCGCTCCGTTTGACGGCGAACTGATCTATATTGATGATGGGTCAACCGATGAGACGCTGATCAAGATCAAAGCAGCGGCCAAGCGCTATGATTTTATCCGCTTTGCCGTTCACCAGCGGAATCGGGGTTTAACCGCCGCTTTGCAGACCGGTTTTGCCACCGCACGGGGAGATGTTTACGTATTCTATCCCGCGGACTTACAGTTTTTACCTGAAGACATCCCAACTCTCGTTGGGCCAATTCTCGATGGAGCTGATATGTCTGTGGGCTGGAAACAGGGTAAGTACAATAAGAGATTTGTCTCATCGATTTACAATGGACTCTCAAGGAAGATATTCGGACTCAAGGTACATGATCTCAATTCGTGCAAAGCATTCCGGCGTGAAGTGGTCGAACATATTTTCTTGCGCCAGGATTGGCACCGATACCTTGTGGTGCTGGCCGCCAGCGAAGGTTACTCGATTGAGGAAGTAAAGATACCGCTTTATGATCGCTCCTGGGGCAAATCGAAATTTACGTCCCTCTGGCGCATCCCGGTGGGAGTGCTGGATATGCTGGCTGTCCAATTTCAGATTAAATTCATGCGCAAGCCATTAATGTTTTTTGGGTCGCTGGGTTCGATCTTTTTCGGATTGGGATTCCTGGTTGGGTTATGGACCATATATCTCAAGTATTGGCTGGGGGAGACGCAACTACCGTTATTGTACCTGGTGGTGCTTCTGGCCGGGCTTGGTTTTGGGCTGTTCCTGATGGGTTTCATGGCTGAGGGGCAGACTTCGATCAAGGAAGAAGTCTCCGATATGCGTCGAACACTAAGTCATCTCACGGATCGGGAATCACGGCGGAAACCGACCGATGGTTGATACTCCCAGCCTTTCGACCGAGCAACAAAAGCCCCACTCCAAACATACCGGTGTTCGCGGAATTCTTGTAGCGATTCTGAAGGTGTTCATCGTTGGGGTTTTGCTGTATTTTCTCTATCGCCAGGTTGCGGTTCATTGGGATGAAATCAGGGCGACTGACTGGACCATTGACTTCTTCTGGCTGATCCCGTCGATACTGACAGGGCTGGTTACGTTTGCAATAATGGCCTCTGTCTGGCGCGGTATCATTGGTGCCTTCGGTCACCGATTACGACTACGGGAGGCGTTTCGCATCATCTACCTCTCAGATTTGGGGCGATACATTCCGGGCAAGGTATGGCAGTTGTTCGGAGTGTTGTATCTCGCTCGACAGAAAGGTATTCCACCTGAACAGGCTGGGGCATCCTTTGTTTTGGTGCAGATGTTTGCTATTCCGGCGTCGTTTCTGGTGTTTGTATTGGCCGCTCAGTTTGAGTCGAGGCTTCTGACAGACCAGATCAGTTTCCTCGGGAAGCAATCGTCATACATTCTTACGGGGACCATGGTAGCTGCCTGTTTAGCTTTAGTGCTAGTCCCGCAACGCTTCATAACCTTGGGCAATCGCCTGTTGCGCCGATTTAAACGCCCGGCGATTGATTTTCGTCTGGACAAAACGGTTGCTCTGACAATCTTCGTTGGTTATTGTATCGGCTGGATTTGCTACGGGGTGGCTTTTTGGCTGTTTGTCAGGGCCGTTGTTCCCGACAGTCGGCTGAGTTTGGTAGCTGGGGTGGGTCTGTTCAACGCCGCTTACCAGATCGGCTATTTGACACTGATAGCTCCCGGCGGTCTGGGTCCACGTGAGTTGGTCATGGGGACATTGCTAATCCCGTTTGTAGGGCCAATTGGCCCGGCCGTGGCGATAGCAGCCCGACTGTGGGCCATAATTATTGAATCCTCTGCGGCCCTGCTGGCGCTGGCCGTTGGAAAGAGATAGAACGGAGTTCACCAGTGGCCAGGAAACGAAAACTTTCGCCTAAGTCCAGTTCTCACCCGAGGGTAAGCTTCGACATTGAAAACTCACCCTACTTTATACCGGTTGCCTTTGTCGTTATATTTCTGGCTCTTGTTCTCTTGTTCAGCGACTTTCTATTCTCCGACCAGATGCTGCACAGCTCGGACCAGATTCAGGCTGGTGTATTCTTTAGACAACTGCTTGTGGATCATGTTGCCGAGCATGGTGCCGTACCCCAGTGGAATCCATACATCTTCGGAGGTATGCCGTACATTGAAGCGTTCCACGGTGATATTTTCTATCCGCTCTCAATCATGAAATTTTTCGGTTCATTACCACGTATGCTGGGCATGATCATGTTCCTGCACATTTTTCTCGCAGGCCTGTTTATGTATTTTGCGGCGCGCCAGTTTCGGCTATCCCGGACGGCGGCGCTATTGTCGGCGACGTGCTACATGTTTGCCTCTTACCTGATTTCGCAAGTGGCGCCCGGTCACGACGGCAAGATTTTCGTCACGACCCTTTTCCCACTGGTGATGCTCTTTTTAGATCGGGCTTTCGATGAAAAGCCGTTTCTTAATTTCTCATTGCTGGGACTGGTTATTGGTGTCATCATTCTCTCTCCGCATCCGCAAATGTCGTATTTCACACTGTGGGCGGTGGCTCTCTACGCGCTCTATCGTTTGGTCATGCTCTGGAGAGATAAAGGCAAAATCAGCCTGTTGGCCCGTCCGGCAGTTCTTACTACCTATGCCGTTGTGATAGGACTTCTTATTTCCGCGATCCAGTTCTATCCGGGATATGTTTATACCAGCGAGTACTCGCCTCGCGCCGATTCGAAAAAGGGTTGGGAATGGGCAACCTCGTGGTCGCTGCATGAGGAAGAGGCTATGTCGTTGCTGATTCCGGAATTTGCTGGTACGTCGACGAAAAAAACGCAGACAGCATATTGGGGTAAAAATTACTTCAAGGATAATTCCGAGGCAGTCGGTGTAGTGACAATGTTCGTGGCGTTGTTTGGGCTGTTCTTTTCACGGAGGAAGAAGGCCTGGTTCTTTGGAGGACTAGCCCTGTTTGTTCTGCTCTATGCTTTGGGTGCGACGACGCCGCTGTTCAAAGTGTTCTATTATCTGATACCCAAAGTCAAGGCGTTGCGAGCGCCATCAATGATAATGTTCATATTCAGTTTTTCCGCCGCTCTGTTGGCCGGGATGGGAGTCCAGCGTCTGATTGACCAACGTCAGGAATCCAAGGTTATTGATGACAGGAAGTTCCGTTGGCTCCTGTTTGGATTTCCGGGGTTGTTACTCTTGCTGGCAGTACTTTTTGGTATAGCCGGGCGGGGGATGATCGGAGCCTGGTGTTCATTGTTCTGGAGCGAAGCAGCGACTATGCAGGTATCTCAGGGGATGACTAAACTAGATCTAGCCTATTACAATCTACCAGCTATTCAGAGCGGAGCGTGGCTGTCTTTCGTTTTCACTGCTCTGGCTGCAGTTTGCATCTGGTTGTTCAAAGCTGGAAAATTGGGGACGAGTGCCCTGGTGGCCCTGGCGTTTATTCCTGTTATCGACGGAGTACGATTCAATAGTCGCTTTGTGTCAACCTACGACCATCATCAGGCCTTCGCGCCAAACGCGATCACACAGTTCTTCACCCAGAAAACAGATGAACATTTTCGCGTTATGAATATTCGTGTTATGCAGGAGGATCTGTTGCCGCACCATCGCGTTCCTGTGGTTGTAGGGTATCATGGCAACCAGTTGCGCTGGTATGATGATTTACTCGGCGGTCCGCAGTTGGCCAACCAGGGGAATCCGAGGTTTCTTAATCTGATGGGAGCGAAATATTTAGCCGTCCCAGCTAATCAGCAATTTCCTGAGAGTTATTTTGGTTCTGCGCCGGTGAGAGTCGCTGCAACGTTTGGTGGAGCGGCAATAGTTCAAAACGACAATGCTTTTCCGCGCGTCTATCTTGTGAACAAATTCCGGCTATTCGGTGACCGGCAGGAAATATATCCCGAGGTCATGAACAGCACAGATGATCTGCGGCAGTTGGTATATCTCGAAGAGGAACCTTCAATCGACATTGCAACTGACAGTTTGGCCGGTGATTCGGCGTGGATCATCGACTATGCTGAGGATACTGTTTTGATTGGTGTGAGCTGTACAGCTAATCGTTTACTGGTATTGACGGACAACTATTATGATGCCTGGCAGGTGGCGATTGACGGTCATCCCGCCCCGCTTATGAGGGCTTACGGGTCACTTCGAGCGGTAGCCGTTCCGGCAGGAGCAATGGGAGTTTCATTCGTATATAAATCGACTCGCTATCGGACCGGTAAGCTTGTGACATGGTTGACATCGCTCTACTTGCTTGGTATTTTTAGTATCTATGGTTTTCGAGCTATTCGTCGCCGGAAGAGTAAAGAAGGATTGGATTGATGCCGCATTCCCAACGCGCCCTGGTAATTCTACCGACTTACAATGAGCGGGAGAATATCGAGAAGATTACCCATGCGGTTCTTCCGCTCGATCCGCGGATCCATGTCCTGATAGTGGATGACAACTCACCGGACGGTACCGGTGAGATCGCAGAACGGCTGGCGACAGAATTGAGCAGGGTGAATGTATTACATAGGGAGAAAAAGGACGGACTGGGGCAAGCGTATATCGCGGGATTCAAGTGGGCCATTGAGAGAGAATACGATTATATTTTAGAGATGGATGCCGATTTTTCGCATGGCCCCGAGTACCTGAAGGATTTTCTTGAGGAAATCAAAGAGTATGATGTCGTTGTTGGTTCGCGCTATATCAACGGTGTCAATGTGATCAACTGGCCGATGTCGCGTCTGCTGTTGTCTTACTTTGCAAATACATATACTCGAATTGTGACTGGTTTACCTTTACGGGATGCTACCGGAGGGTATAAGTGTTTTCGCCGCAATGTATTGGAGACAATTGACCTTGATGCCGTTCAATCTTCAGGCTATTCGTTTCAGATCGAGATGTCCATGCGGACCTGGAGTCATGGCTTCACAATCAAGGAGATCCCAATTATTTTTGTTGATCGGACAGCAGGAGAGTCGAAAATGTCTAAGAAGATAGTACGGGAAGCTATCTGGATGGTTTGGTGGCTACGACTGAAGTCCATATTTGGGAAGCTGGGATAAAGAAAGTGTTGGCAGAAAAGACAACTTCGGTGTCGATTGTACTCGTCACTTATAATTCTATGCCCCCACTTGAGAGTTGCCTGGAGAGCATCAAGGCTGGTGTTAATGGTACTCCATTGGAAATCATCGGCGTCGATAATAGTTCTTCGGACAATTCTGCGGAGATGGTGAGCAAGCATTTCCCGAATGCACAAGTCATCCGCAACTCTTCCAATCTTGGCTTCGCGGCGGCGTGTAACCAGGCAGCAAAACATGCTACCGGTGACTATTTGCTGTTTCTTAATCCCGATGTTCAGGTTGACGGCTATGCCATAGAGAAACTGCTTGATGTATTTCGCTCCAGGGAAAAAGTAGGCACTGCTGTTGGGCGGATGCGCTTTCCTGATGGGTCCTTCCAGCCGACTTGCCGGCATCTGCCTCGTTTTTCCAATATGGTCTATTCGCGCGGTTCGATGCTCTCGAAACTGATTGGTAAAAACCGTCATTATACACTTCCCGACTACGATTCCGTAACTCCGATTCCCGCCGCAGCTGGCACAATGATGATGATCCGTAGCGATATTTTTAGAGAAATTGGCGGTTTCGACCGGCGTTTCTTTATGTTTATGGAGGACGTGGACTTGTGTCGCCGTCTGGGAAGTGCTGGTTATACCAACTACTACGTGCCATCAGCTGGGGGTGTACACCTGTGGGGGAAGGGCAGTCGGGCAGGTAAGCTCCGGCGTAATCTCTATCACCACTGGACGGTCTGGAAGTATTTCACCAAACACAGCCCCGGGTTTGTATCATACTGCCTATTGCCGATTGCTCTGGCTATGAATTTTGTGGTGGTTTCGATATTGCCTGTTCCGCAGCCTGTCAACCGAGCCTAAGGTCGGTATATTATTTCTTTCAAGCTATGTTAGAGTATCTTTTATCTCGTCTTTTTATGGTTGAAATTGCATCCCAATTGAGTATCTTAAAAAGCTGTGGTTTTGGTTGGGCTGATACCGACCGTGGTTTTATGACTGTGGAGTATAAGTGGTACTAGCTGTGGAACAATTATGAGTGATCGTCCATTTCTTGAATTTGAACGACCTATCGTAGAGTTGGAAAAGAAGATTTCCGACATGAAGGAGTTCAGTCAGGGGAACGAGATCGAGCTTTCCGGGGAGATAGTCTCCATGGAGAAGAAGCTTGAGAAACTCCGTGAAAAGACGTTCTCAAATCTGACGCGCTGGCAGATGGTACAGCTCTCACGGCATCCCAAGCGTCCCTATTTGCTTGATTATGTAAAGCTGATGACTACCGGTTTCATTGAAATGCACGGTGATCGTTGTTACGCTGACGACAAAGCTATGGTAACAGGGTTGGCCTTTATTGACGACTCTCCGGTCATGATAATCGGACAACAGAAGGGTCGTGATACCAAACAAAAGGTTCTGCGTAACTTCGGCATGGCGCACCCTGAAGGGTACCGCAAGGCGCTGCGGATGTTTCGATTGGCTGAAAAATTCCAGATACCAATCGTTGTTCTGGTCGACACTCCGGGAGCATTCCCCGGGATTGGTGCGGAAGAACGCGGACAGGCGGAAGCTATCGCCTTTAACATTCGTGAGATGTCCCGTATCAGGGTTCCTATAGTGGTCGTGATCATCGGTGAAGGTGCTTCGGGTGGTGCTCTTGGAATCGGGGTTGGTGACCGCATTATGATACTTCAATACGCCTGGTATTCGGTCATCTCGCCGGAGGGCTGTGCTGCTATTTTGTGGCGTGACGCCGCCAAGGCTCCTGAGGCAGCGGAGGCCTTGAAGCCAACTGCGCAGGACCTGGTTGAGTTAAAGATTGTTGATACAATTATACCCGAGCCTCAGGGTGGTGCTCAATGTGATCCGGCCGGGGCGGCAAAATTCGTAAAAGAGGCACTTCTGAAGGCGCTTGATGAATTAGGGCAGAAATCGACGGCTGATCTGTTGGCGGAGAGGATGCAGAAATATCGGTGTATGGGGGTGATTGATGACTGAAGGAGTTGGAAATATGGAACTCTCGAAGGATCTGTTGGAGAAGTTGGTTTGCCCCAAATGCAAGGGGAAACTGGAAAGTCAAAATGATGGAAACTGTCTCGTCTGCGACAATTGCAGGTTGGAGTTCAGGGTTGTTGATAACGTCCCTGTTTTACTCATTGACGAGGCGCGGAAGTTGTAGGTAAAGGTAAGGTCGATGAAACTCTCTAAGTTTTGCGATGAGACTCTGGTGAAGTTCAATCTGAATGCCCAGACAAAGGATGATGTCATAACCGAGTTAGTGGAGATGGTGTCAACTTCACCCATGATCAAAAATGCCGAGCAGTTGCTGGCAGATGTTCTCGATCGGGAAAACCTGGTCACGACTGGCGTCGGTTATGGCGTGGCATTCCCGCATTCCAAAACGAAGTCGGTCAAGGGTATTGTGATTGGTTTTGGTCGGAGCGAGGAGGGCGTTGATTTTGACGCTATGGACCATAAGAAGGTCCACTTGTTTTTCCTGATTGCAGCCCCAGAGGATGCCATCGGAGCACACTTGAACGTGATGGCTCGCCTCTCGTATCTGATGAAATCTGAGGAGAATCGCAGGCTTTTGCTGGAAGCTGCCTCTCCGGGTGATGTCCTGGAGTTGATTGACGACGTAGACTGAAGAGATTTGATGGCAAGGACGCCTCTTAATGAGCTGGATTTCGACTCAGTTTTCCCGCCACTGGCGCAACATACATATCGGCTTTGTTGTTGTGCTTTCGGTCGGGTTGGTCTTTAGTCCTCCGAAAGTACACAAGTTAGTCGGTCAGGCACTTCTTTCGGGGTTCTATTACCCTTTCTTCAAGATTAAGAGTTCGTATGAATTATTGGCCTCCCATGATGCCAACAATGTTGAACTGCGTGCATCCCTGACCAAAGCTTCCTTTCAGCTCAGCCAGTTGGAGGAGGTTCTGCGCGATAACCAGCGGCTCCGAACCGCCCTCGGTTTTGAGCAATCTCCTGGCTATCGTCTAATTCCGACCGAAGTTATCTCGGTCTTCGGTTACAAAACGCCCGTTGCAGCTATTGTCAACCGGGGCGACTTTGACGGATTGGAGCCTAACCTTCCGGTTATCAACCAGGACGGATTGATTGGGCGTATTTCGTCAGTAACGCCCGATTATGCTACCGTTCAGCTTCTCACCGACCCGGCCAATCGGGTGGCGGCTCGTATCGCATCCAGCCGTGAAATGGGTATTGTAAAGTTCTCGACCTCCGACGGAATGATACTCGACAACTTTCCCCTACAGGGTACCATTGCGGTTGGGGACACTATCTTGTCATCCGGCCTGGGCGGAGTTTATCCTCCTGGTATGATTGTTGGCACGGTTACATCTGTGGAGCGGCACGAGGACGAAGCATTTTGTCGTGTAACCCTGGACCCGGCGGCTAACTTCTGGGCGATAGACGAACTTTTTATACTGGGAATTGAGGACGGACCATGAGGCTGATACCTTATCTGGTTTATCTATTGTTGATCGCCTGTCACCAGGTGATACTAAAAGATTTGACCGATATCTTTGGTGTTGGGCTAAGTCTTACCGCTTTTCTGGTCATGGCGGTGGCCATCAGCAAATCAGAGTTGATATCTATGTGGTTCGGTTTTGTTGCCGGGCTTGTCATGCTGGCTGGCTATCCCGATTTAATGGGTGGTAGTGCTGTAATAACTGCTATGCTCGGATTGGCGGCATTCCATGCGTGTGAACGCCTCAATCTTGAATCTCTATATTCGAAGCTTCTTCTGGTTCTGGCGGGGGTGGTTCTGCACAACGCTCTTATTTTACTGCTGATGAACTGGTCGGAGTTCTTCCACCTGCTCATTGTCAGCGCCCTACCCAGTGCAATTTACACAACCGTTCTAGCTTGGATCTATTTTCTAGTACTGGAAGGTCGTCTGACTTTCCGCAAGCTTAGGTCCGTTTTCTAAATACCTAATGAACAAGCTGATACTTACAACTACGCAGAAGGAAAAGGTCGCTTTGGCTTTGATAGCGGCCGTCATCATTTTTCTTGTAGCGGGTCTCGTTAAGCTTCAGATTGTTGATCATCCGCAATTAGCCGCCCAATCAGAGAATAACCGCATTCGAGTGGTGCCGATTACACCGCGCCGCGGAGTTGTTTACGACCGCGAGAATAGACGCCTTATCGACAATCGACCTTCGTATACAGTCTCGGTTGTATTGGCTGAAATGGTGCCCGATGAGACGCTTGCAAACGTAGCTGAGTTGCTTGGTTTGGATACTCTTGAAATTAGAAGGAGAATCAGGAAAAACCTTGTTAATCGCTACCAACCCACCCCGGTTAAGCGCGATGCAGCCTTCGAGATCATTGCGGTTCTTGAGGAGCAGAGCTTTCGTTTTCCGGGAGTAACCTACCAGATCGAACAGGTCCGTCGCTATCCTGAGAACATGAGTTCGGAAACTTTCACGGGCTATGTGGGGGAGGTGTCAAGCGAGGATCTCGGTCGCCATTCATACCCGGAGCTAAGGCTGGGCAGTATGATCGGGAAAAAGGGGTTGGAGAGATACTACGACTCCCATTTACGAGGACAGGAGGGAACCGCGTGTATCGAGGTTACGGCTACTGGACAGATTTTGGGTCAGTATGAGGATCGCCTCGAGGTCTCAGCGGTGCCGGGTGCTGATCTGATTTTGACAATTGATCTCGATTTGCAGCAGGCGTGCAGTGATGTTCTGGATACATTTTGTTGTGGGACGATTGTCGCCGCCGATCCTCGAACCGGTGAGATATTGGCAATGACTTCCTATCCCAGCTATGATGCCAATATCTTTTCATCCGTAATCCCTGATTCAGTTTGGCAGGATATCTCATCGGACTCATCACATCCTCTTCTGAACCGTCCGCTCAAAGGTCTCTATCCCCCGGGATCGACGGTCAAGTTTGTCACGGTCGGGGCGGCTCTTGAGGAAGGACTGGTCACGGCTTCGTCCACATTGCAACCTTGTTTGGGTGGGTACAAGTTCGGGAATCGTGTTTTTCATTGTTGGAGGCCTGACGGTCACGGATGGCTCAACGCGGTACATTCAATTGAACAGTCATGTAATATATACATGTATCAGCTTGGTCTCAAATTGGGAGTTGATCTTCTCTCCCGGTATTATGGTCATTGTGGCTTTGGTCGGGCAACTGGAATCGATCTGCCTGGCGAAGAAGTCGGGCTTAATCCCAACAGTACCTATTATGATCAGCGATTTGGTCCCAACAAATGGACCAGAGCCCTTGTAATGAACAACAGTATTGGCCAGGGGGAAGTACTCGTTACGGTGCTGCAGCTGGTCCAGTTTGTCAACGGGATAATAAACGATGGTGTCGTCTATCGTCCTCACATTGTGAAGAATATCGTGGACGCCAACGGAGAAGAAACTACCATAGCCCCCGAGGTGTCTTTCCGTCTGCCATTTACTCCCTCGACCCTTGACGTTCTGTGCGAGGGGCTTCGGTTGGTTGTCGAAGGGGAACACGGCACTGCACGTAGCCTGCAAACAGATCAATACACGGTAGGTGGCAAAACGGGGACGGCGCAAAACCCGCATGGCGAGAACCACTCGTGGTTTGTCGGTGTGGCACCACTGGAGAATCCGGAGATTGTTGTTTGTGCCCTGGTGGAGAACGCCGGTCACGGCTCCGAAGTGGCGGTGCCTGTAGTGGGAGAGATCATCAAGTCATACATGCAGAAGCGGCTCGACACTACCGATCTGGCGGCGGCATCGATAGGGGACAAAGACTGATGTTGAAATACAGTGATCTTGATTGGAAGCTTATCAGCTCAGCGTTGGCTCTGTCGCTTATTGGTGTGCTCATGATTATGTCTGCTCAATACCATGCCGATTCGGAATTTGCTCAGCACTATTACCAGCGTCAGTTGATTTGGTTGGCGATAGCCATAGTCGTATTTGCTGTCGTAGTACATCTCCCTCTGCGTCTATTTGATGTGACCGCCTACCTGTTGTACGGAGTAATGTTAGCGGCTCTGGTGGCGGTCCTGTTTGTTGGTTCGACGCGTATGGGTGCTTCACGTTGGTTTTCGTTCGGCCCGATTAATCTGGCGCCATCGGACCTAGCCAAGCTCACTCTTGTTTTCGCACTTGCACGTTTTTTTGCTTATACAAAACTGGGGGCTGCTTCCAAACGAAGACTGGCATTATCGTTTATGCTCACGGTTGTTCCCATGGCTCTGATTCTGAAACAACCCGATCTAGGCACTTCGCTGGTCTTTCCAGTGATTCTCCTGGCTTTATGGTTTTGGTCTGGGTTGTCACTATTGCACCTGTTCCTGATTATCTCGCCGTTGGTTTCGTTGCTGGCGGCCAGTCATTGGCTGGCCTGGGCTGTGTATTTCGTGGTGTTATTGAGTATCTTGTTTCTGCTCCGTCCCGGTATGTTGTTTGGCGTCTCCGCGGTTGTAACGAACCTTGCTTCTGGAATTGTGACACCATTTTTGTGGAATCGATTGGCTGAATATCAGAAACTTCGCATCCTGTCTTTTCTTGACCCGGGACTTGATCCGCGCGGGGCCGGGTATCAGATCATTCAATCCAAGATTGCCATTGGGTCTGGTGGGGTATTGGGGAAAGGTTTGCTTGAGGGGTCTCAAACGCGTCTTGATTTTTTACCCGAGCGTCACACCGATTTCGTCTTCTCTGTGATTGGCGAAGAGCTTGGACTGTGGGGGGCTATGATTGTCATTACACTGTTTACTTATCTTCTGTACCGGGCGATTAGGATTGCCGCTCGGTGTCGCTCACGTTTTGCCTCTTATGTGGTTTTTGGAGCGTCGTCGATATTTCTACTTCAACTACTGGTTAACGTAGGCATGACCCTGGGTGTTATGCCCGTTACCGGGCTTGCCTTGCCGTTTATTAGCTATGGTGGAACATCTCTGGTACTCTCCTGGACGATTGTAGCATTGATTGTTTCAGCTGATTATCACTGGCAGGAATACTGATCGTAGCGCTTACCTCAAAGTCTGATCACACCATTTTCCGTTGCGGAACGCAGATGAACTGCATAAATTGTCGTATGGCAAGACTTGCTCCTTCTGTACTGGGCGCTGATTTCTCACGATTGGGTGAGGAAATCCGTAAGTCGGACAAGGCCGGAATCGACATGTTTCATCTTGATATTATGGATGGTCATTTCGTTCCTAATATTTCGTTTGGTCCGGGCGTCGTAAAAACTATTGACAAGCTCTCAGATACTTTTCTGGATGTACACTTGATGCTCTCGGAGCCGGAGAAGTACTTCGAGGCGTTCATCCGTGCGGGGGCCGACGGCATTACCTTTCACTATGAGGCTCGGCCCGAACCGTTACCGCTCGTGAATCAGATTAGGAACTTCGGCTGTCAGGTGGGTTTGTCAATCAATCCTGACACAGATGTAGAAAAAGTGTTACCGTTTCTGGAAGAAGTTGACCTCTTGCTGATTATGTCAGTCTATCCCGGTTTTGGGGGGCAGAAATTCATTCCTTCCGCGCTCAACGCCGTACATATCGCGCGCGAGTTCATAGAGAGTCATCATCTCAAAACAGCTATTCAGGTCGATGGCGGTGTGGACGCAGGCAATGCTGAGTCGGTGGTGAGAGCCGGAGCCGATATTCTTGTGATGGGCACTGCTTTTTTTGGTTGTGCGGATAAGACGACACTAACACGGAACATAAGCGCACTATAATACAAAGGATTTTTAAATGTCGCGAAACAATCTCTTGATAACCGCTGGTAGGCAGGATCAAGCATATGTTCGTGCCATGCGACGTGCCACCCGGAACGATGTGGCTGCGAAGATTATGATCCGTCAGGCTGGCGTATTGGCCAAGAGCGCATCCCTAAAGAAGTTGATAGCCAATCGCCTCGGCTGGGTTGATATCGTTCCGCGCATGAAGCGACAGGTTGGCCGCATTGAGCAATTTGGTAAAGACGTGTTTGCGGACAGGCTGTGTCACATCGTGCTTATGGGCATGGGAGGATCATCGCTCTGCCCCGAGTTGTTCAATATCGTCTTCAAGTCTCATCCGCGTGTGAAGTCATTTGATGTAATCGACTCAACCGATCCGGTCGCCATCAAGGCGGTAGCCCGCAAGATTGATCCCAGGAAGACGCTGTTTATCGTTGCGTCCAAATCGGGAGCAACAATCGAAACCCGGTCGCATTTGGCCTATTTTATGAACATGCTCCGTCGCGCCGGTGTGAAGAAGGTTGGCAAGCATCTGGTGTCCATTACGGACAAGGGCAGTGATTTGGAGAAACTGTCTCGCCGACATCATTTCCGGAAGACCTTTGTGAATCCGTCTGACATCGGCGGTCGGTATTCGGCGCTGTCATATTTTGGACTGGTTCCCGGATTCTTCGCCGGTGTGGACTTGAAGATGCTACTCGAAAGTGCGGGCATCATGGAGAAGGCTATCCGCGAACGTTCAGGGGAGACTAATCCTGCACTGGTCCTCGGAACACTAATGGCGACGACAGCACTTGAGAGTATTGACAAACTGACCTTCATGGCCTCAAAGAAGACCGCTCCTCTGGTGCCGTGGGTGGAACAACTGGTGGCCGAATCTACTGGTAAAAATGGCATGGGCGTCATCCCGGTCGAGGCCGAGCCGGTTGGCTCTCTGGATAAGTATGGCCGGGATCGTTTGTTTGTCTTTCTTCGACTGAGGTCGGAACGTTCTGACCCGAACAAGTCGCTTAGGAATAAGCTCCTTAAGAAAGGCTACCCTGTCGTCAGTATTGAGATGGATTCAATGCACGAACTTGGCGCTCAGTTCCTATTGTGGGAAGCAGCCACAGCCGTCGCTGGGTATCACATGGGGATCAATCCATTTGACGAACCCAACGTCACCGAGAGCAAGTATAACACCACCGCTATTCTCAAGGCGTACCAGGAATCGGGACAATTCGACAATACTGCTCCGACGGCGCGTTACAAGCACCTATCGCTCGTGGGCCATAGCGGTAGGCGCTACACTCGAGCGGAAATCTGCGATCTCCGCAAAGTAGTAAAACGTTTCCTGACTGGTTTGAAAAAGCCGGAGTATGTGGCGTTACTTGGCTATTTCAAGGCCGATAATGCTGTCGAGAAGGAGTTTGCCCAAGTACGTTCGCAGATACAGGGGAAGAAAAAGGTAGCCACCTTACGTGGTTATGGACCCCGTTTCCTGCATTCAGTAGGACAGTTGTACAAAGGTGGTCCACCGACTGGCCGGTTCGTTGTTTTTGTACGCGAGAAATATGACCGACTTGATATTCCCGGTCAGTTTTTCGATTTTGGTCAGTTGATTTCCGCCCAGGCTATTGGCGATGCCCGTGCTCTGGCAGGACGAAAACTACCGATGCTGGCAATTGCTATCAATGGTAATCCGGCTCGTGCTCTCAAGGAGTTTGGTAACCTAGTGCGCTCTGCACTCAAGTAGAAAGGATACGCAGCGATGACTTTCGATCCCTGGCGAGGTTTTTCCAACAGCGCTCTTACCGGTGAATGGCGTGACAAGCTGACTGAGATGGCCCGAGTATCCCGTGGCCACATCCTGAAAATGACATCTGTTGCCGCCTCCGGACATCCCGGTGGTTCTATGTCGTCGGTTGACGTGTTCCTGATGCTGTACAATATGGCCCGGGTGGATCCCAGGAATCCGCGTCGAGATGATCGCGACCGCATCATTATTTCCCACGGTCACACTTCACCAGCCGTGTATTCTTCGCTGGCGGCGGCTGGTTTTTTTGACATCGTACCCTGCTTGCACGGTTTCCGCCAGGCTGGTTCTCCCTTCGAGGGACACGTCGAGCAGACAGTCCCTGGAGTCGAATGGGATACCGGTAATCTTGGTCAAGGCCTTTCAGTTGGTATTGGCAAGGCGCTCTATGCGCGATTGTCCGGACAGAGTTTTCACACCTATGTTGCCATGGGGGATGGTGAGCAGCAGAAGGGGCAGATATCGGAAGCGCGACGTCTGGCCGCAAAGTATAGCCTGACCAACCTTACCGCCATCGTTGATTACAACCGTCTTCAAATATCCGGCCGCCTTCGTGATGTCATGCCCCAGGATATAGTCCGTGATTGGAAGTCGGACGGTTGGCATGTAATTGAAATTGACGGCCATGACTTCGATCAGATTTATGGTGCTCTATATCGGGCGTCGCAGGATTCGGAAACGCCGTTCATGATTCTTGCCCGAACGATGATGGGCAAGGGTGTGTCATTCATGGAGAATAAAGAAGGCTACCACGGTGCGCCAGTAAAACGCGAGATGCTTGGTGATGCCCTTGCTCAGCTCGGCTCGGATGACAGTGATTTCAAAGCGCTTATCACGCGTCGTGCTGATGGTCCTCCACCCATGTTCAAGCGTGAGGAAACACCGTTTCCAGTTGTTGATCCGGGTACACCACTCCAATATGGAACCGACGATTCGTCAGATAACCGATCTGCATGGGGCAAGGCGTTGTTGTCGGTGGCTGGTGCCAATATGGATAAGAGCGATTTTGTGATGAGTGTCTTCGATTGCGATCTAGCCGGGTCGGTTAAGACAGCGGCGTTTGCAGAAAAGTACCCAAGTAATTTCATCCAGTGTGGCATCTCGGAACATAATGTGGCCACTACAGTTGGATCATTGGGGGCAGAGAAGGCACTGGCAGTGTGGGCCGATTTCGCCATGTTCACCGTTGCCGAAACTTATAATCAAGCCCGTCTTAACGATATCAATCGTGCCCATGTCAAACTTGGGTGTACCCATGCCGGTGTTCAGGTTGGCGAGGACGGAAAGACACACCAGAGTATCGACTACTTTGGTTTGTTCAACTCGACCTTTGGATGGAAAGTCATCACGCCCGCCGATCCTAACCAAACTGACAAAGTTACGCGGTATGTGTTGAGCACTCCCGGCAGTTTCGCAATTATTATGGGTAGGTCTAAGGTGCCGATTATCACCGACGAGGATGGCCGACCGTTCTTTGGCGAGGACTATACTTACAACTATGGTCGTATGGATACTCTGCGCTCGGGCGAGAAGGTCGCATTGATAGCGGCTGGTAATATGGCTACGGTTGCCATTGAAGCCTGGAATAAACTCAACGAGAAAGATATCCGGGTGGCTTTGGTGAATGTATCCGATTGGTCAGATTTGCATGCTGATGACATTCAGATGCTGGCCCGGTATGATCATCTGGTAACGCTTGAAGATCACAACGTCAAGACCGGCTTGGGAACGGCGTTGGGTGTAGCGTTGATGGAATCCGGTGCACGATGCACACTTACTCGACTCGGAGTTACAGAATACGCTTCGTCAGGCAAACCAGCCGATTTGTTCAAAATGTTGGGTCTTGATGCCGACAGCGTGGCCGACCGCATCAGACAAATCATAGGCAAACCGGTACGTGTGTAGGGGATTCTTTCCAAGTGTAAGAGAACCGCGAAGAGGCAGACCAGGCATACAGCAAGTAGCGCTCTAAGGTGATTGTGTCGGAGTCACATCGGACAAACGTTTTCTTAACGATCATTGTGATGGGGTCGGCCGTTGGTCTATATCTCGGGTGGCAACTGTTCTGGTTCCTGACTGATGATGCCTTTATCGCTTTCAGGTATGTCAGCAACAGCATCTTGGGGTACGGTTATACATGGAATCCGCCACCATTTCGTCCGGTGGAAGGCTATACTAGCTTTCTGTGGGTTGTGGTGCTGGATCTGGTTTGGCGGGTTTTCGGTTTGATGCCTCCCCAAGTGGCCAACAGCTTATCACTGTTATTTTCCGGGGGTACGTTACTACTCACAATTCGAGCCGTACGGCGTATGCGCCTAAGCAAGCAGTTGAGCGGTCTTCGCTTGGTTTTCCTCGCGGTGATCCTAGCGGGAACTCTCAGCAATAGGACGTTTCTGGCCTGGACCAGCTCCGGTTTGGAGACGGCAATGTTCAACTTTAGCCTGATGCTCTGGGTTGTGATCGGTGTTTTTACTACTAAATACCGTCCCCTCTGGCTCTTTGGATTCACCAGCGCGGCCGTCTTCGCATACCTGACCCGGCCGGATGGCATGATTATGGTAGCCGCGACAATTGTGTTGGCAGCCGTGTGGTTGCGGGCCAGCATACAGCACCGCCTTTACAGAGCGCGTTCGTTGTTTAGCCTTATCCCCCTGATGGCTGTTCCAGTCCATCTGGTGTGGCGGCGACTTACGTATGGCGAGTGGCTTCCCAATACGTACTACGCGAAACATGTTGCAGCGTGGCCGGAAGCCGGGATCAGGTATTTCGCCTCGTTTGTACTTGAATACGCCCTTTGGGTCTGGCTGGTGGTCTTCCTTTGGCTTGCAGTAGTATGGATAAGAAGGCGGACCTGTCAGCGATCGTGGCAGCCTGAAGATGGGAATAACGGTCTTGCGGCTGGAATCGCTGGCAGACTATCACAACTCAACCGGCCGCTCTGTACTACCGTGATCACAGCTACCCTACTGATCCATTTGCTTTACTACACGCTAATAATCGGTGGCGATCACTTCGAGTATCGCGTGTATAGTTTCTGGGTCCCGCTAATATTCATCTCTTTCGTATGGCTACTTACATCGCTGGACCTCAAACCCCGAGCGGCAGTTACCCTTCTTGGACTGTTTGTCCTTTTGTCCTTGCCGGTGCCGTGGACCCATTGGATCATGACGAAGAATCTCACGACGCGCGATGAAACATACATAATGCAGATACCTATCAGCGAACGGTTTCCCGGCTTCGTGCGCTGGTATGGTGTGGCTTTCGATAATCTCCAGAGGTGGCTCATCCAGCATCACGTGGGTATGAGGCATCAGGAACACAAGATATTCTACGAATATAAACGACAGTCCAATGTCACACGTGCCGAAGGCGAGCACGTCCGCACCGGCGAACATTCGGTCGGCAATTATCCGGTCATGGTGGCATCGACTGTCGGTATTCCAGGGTGGGTGTTTCCTCATGTGGCGATTATTGATGCCTATGGTTTGAATGACTATGTGATTGCGCGGCATCAAACCAAGCCGTTCGGAGAACGGCTTATGGCCCATGATCGATATCCCCCTGAAGGTTATCGGGAGTCGTTCCGTCCTAATGTATTTACGATGAAGAACCGAAGAGTGAAATTGTTCCCCCGGGAGACAGAGCTGACGGCTGAGATGATAATTGCCAATGAAGAATACTGGGTGAATCGAATTGTACATGGTCGAGATACAGCCGATTCACAGTTGGAATAGCCGTTCGTAGGAAACGCCGGTAATGTTTGCTCGGATTTCTCCGACCAATTGTCGATACTTAACGTATAAGAAGTGTAGAAACACACCGATAGAGCCAACCGACCTTTGTTGGCGTCCTGATTTATCGGACAAGGACAACTAACACTTTAGGTACGTAACACAATGTACAGTACGACAGTATGTTAGCGGGATACGTCACAAGTAAGTCTACGCGTCTTGCTACTGTAACTCGTCCCAAGGGGGAGATACACCTCAACAATCAAGTTGATCTGAATAATACCGCCAACGATTTTGAGTCGCTGGTGCGACGCTATTTACGTAATCAGGATCGACAGTCGGGGCCTGCCTGTTTTGCCGTATCCGGTCCGATCTACGATAACTCATCCCCCGGGCGATATCTTCCCTGGCCCATCGATGGGCAGGAGATTGCTGATCGTTTGCCGTTTTCGCAAGTGCGGTTGGTCAATGAGCATATCGCTGCCGCCCAGGGTTTGTTCGAACTGAAACCAGATCGTTTTTATACCCTCAATGAGGGGAATCCGATTCCGAATGCCAACAAGGGATTGGTGACGATAAATAATTCGCTCGACGAGACCATGATCGTTTATGATGGTGAGCGGTACAGCACTTTTGTAACCGAATCTCCCCACGCCGGGTTTGCTCCTGGCAACCAGCTTGAAACCGAACTATGGCAGTATCTGTATGCTGAGCATTCACGGGTCGAGGTAGGGGACATTGTGAGCCGACGAGGCTTGAACCGCATTTTTCGCTTCGTATCTGATTCCGGTCATCTGGAATTACCGAACTGGTTTCAGGAAGGCTCAGTCCGTACGGGCAAGATCGTTGAATTGGCTCTGGCTGGAGAAAATGAAACGGCCGAGGAAACACTCGACATTTTCATAGACTGCCTGGCTTCTGAAGCAGCCGATCTTGCTCTGCGCGGAATGACACTGGGCGGGATCTATCTCAGTGGCAGCATCGTATCCGAGATTGTCACAGTTCTGGACAAGGGTTTTTTCATGGAGCGCTTCACGCGGCGCGGCGAAATGGAAGAACGTTTGCTCGACATACCAGTGCATGTTGTTCTTGAGCAAAGAACACCTCTCATCGGTGCCGCCTGTATCGCGCTGGGACTACAACCGCAATGAAGGGTTTCACGCTTTTCCTGAATGGTGTCTACCGTCAACAAGATATGTCTTTCTACCGGCAATTCTGCAATTCCAAATGCACTGTGGCTGTCGATGGCGGCTACAGCTTTTTTCGCAAGGCCAGTTTGTTTCCTGATATTCTAATCGGTGATTTTGATTCCCTGAAACGATTTCCACGTGATCTTCCTGAAACAACGACGGTTATACGTCATCCGTCACGGAAGGACAAAACCGACCTGCATCTTGCCATCGACTATTGTGTTGAGATAGGCGCTCGCACCATCGACATTGTGCAACCAAGCGTCGGAGAGATCGACCACCTCCTCGCCAACACGCACTGCGTGTCTTATGGAGTTTTCGACTCTGGGAGCCGGAAGGCACCACTCATTCGAATCATCAGTCCCATGCACGAGATCAGACCGGTTGTTGATGGCGCTGTAACATTCACGGATAAAGTGGGGGATACAGTGTCAGTATTAGCGTTGTCGGAAAAGGTCGTTCTGAGTATTACCGGAACCGAGTATCGGGGGCGGGGTATCAGTCTGAAGTTGGGGGAGACGCGCGGTTTACGCAATCGAATCACTTCTCGGCGAGCGAGGTTTCAAGTGCAGGGCAGGGCGTTGATTGTGCGCCTTTTTAGTCGCCGTTGGGATTTGATGAACTAAAACGTTAGCCTTGACAAGCCGATCTAACTATCTATATTGGCACCGACATAGCCGGACAGTTATTGACTGTTTTGGTGAATCATACTGGGAGATAGTCCAATGGTAGGGCACGCGGCTCTGGACCGTGGAATCGGGGTTCGAATCCCTGTCTCCCAGCTTTTCATTATCTAACTCCTTTCAATTACAAGAGTTGCCAGAACATGAATTGGTTGTTTGTGACGTTTTGTGACAGATAATGGCCACGAATTCCAGGCCCGGTTCCATTGGCACTTAGCCGACTTGGGGATACGTCATGATTACATCAGGCCACGAACACCACGTCTCAACGGCATAATCGTACGATCCCATCTGACTGATAAGCAAGAATTCTATCAGCTACTCACCTACACTGACGACGTTGATTTGAAGCAAAAACTCAAGGTCTGGGAAGACTTCTACAACTTCAGCCGATCACACGGTTCGTTGAAAGGGAAAACACCGCATGAGGTGCTCAAAGAAAAACTATCAGCTGGACAACCAGTATCGTCCGAGGTGACGTATCACACACTTGACATGTGAGAAATATCCCGTATATTGTTGCTAGGTGTCGGCAGGCCACTATGCTTGTGCACCCGTTACTACTTTGTACATACCTATTACTGGAAAGAGCAACATGACTACAAGAGCCTGTACCTTGCTAACCCTTCTACTCATTCTGGCTTTGACCGGCTCCGTTTTGTCTGCTGATCCTCTCTTTGACCCTGCAGTCAATTACGATGTCGGAACCGGCCCGAGAGCGGTGTTTTCAGCTGACTTCAACGGAGATGGTTATAAGGACCTCGCAGTGGCCAATCGCGCTTCCGGCGACGTCTCTGTCCTGCTCAATAACAGCATTGGGATCTTCTCTCCAGCCGTCCATTATGAGACCGGTGCTTTTCCCTCTGGTGTTATTTCTGTCGACTTTGACGGAGACAGTGACAATGATCTGGCGGTCACCAATGCCAATTCGAACAACGTCTCTGTTCTGTTGAATAATAGTGACGGGACATTTGCGCCGGCGGCCAATTATCAAGCCGGAGGAAAACCTCGAGCCCTGTTCTCCGCCGACCTTGATGGGGATACCGACTTCGATATTGCCGTCACTAATCGACAATCCGATAACGTTTCTATTCTGCTTAACAATGGCGATGGGACCTTTGCTCCCAGAGTTAACTATGCTGCCGGCGATGGTGCCTGGTCAGTATTCGCTGCTGACCTCGACGGTGACAACGACAACGATCTGGCAGTGGCAAATAAGGTTGAACACGATGTCGCTATCCTTTTGAACGCTGGTGATGGGACCTTTGCCCTTTCGAGCATCTACAGTGTTGGGACTGAACCCTGGTCCGTTTTCTCAGCCGATTTTGACGGTGACAATGATAATGATCTGGCTGTGGCGAATCTGAGATCTGATGACGTCTCTATCCTGTTGAACAATGGTGACGGGTCCTTTGCAGCATCAATCGAGTATGGAGCCGGAGATGAGCCCAGCTCCGTATCATCGGCTGATTTTGATGGTGATAACGACAACGACTTGGCGATTGCGAATGGAAATTCCAGTAACGTATCGGTACTACTGAACAACGGTGACGGGACTTTTGCAGCAGCACTCGATTTTGGGGCAGGTGATGGTCCTAAAGCAATTTTCGCAGCCGACCTTGATGGAGACTTGGACAACGACCTGGCCGTAGCCAATTCGCAATCCGGAGACGTATCGATCCTGTTCAATCAAACCAGGTGGGGGACCATACCGGCCACCGCGCCTGAACCTGATACGATGTATCGCTTCTTTTCAAAGACCATAGATCCTCTTGAGCTAATACTACACTTGGGCAATTTTGATTCCGGCTACATTGTCTCTGACGTCAATACCGCATCGCTCTCGATCAATGGCGCTGTTACCCCGGTATCAGTCGCAGTGAACCCATCTCATCCCGATTTCGATGCTGAGGTTCTCGAAGTTGTTTTCCATGCCAAGAAATTCATTGAAGGTTACGGAATTCTTTTTGACATCAGTGCTCTGCCTTACACCGTAACCGGTGAGTACTTGGACAGCTCCCCGTTTACGGCAATTGGCAGGTTCGTTTTTGTAGGGCACATATCCGGAGACGTAAACGCTGATGACGAAGGTCCCAATATCGCCGATTTGACGTACCTCACAAAATACCTCTTTATAGGCGGTCCGCCACCGCCGGTAATCGAGGCGGCCAACGTTGATGGCGCCAACGGATTGACGGTCGCAGACCTGACTTACATGGTGGACTTTCTGTTTAGAGGTGGCCCGCCGCCAAATTGCCAACCCCAGGGGTAGGGAAACCTGACCCGAATTATGATCGAGACTGCAACAAGATAGTTCTCGTTGTTGCGTGAGTTTATTGATGGTCCAGACAACCGGAGATTGTATCAGATGAGACTTCCTGAGAGTCGCGACATTGTGTCACTTATCGTTTCCATTTTTATATTCAGCCTGGGCACCACGCTTCTGCGGGCCGAGCAAACGGTTGGCTTGTTTGAGTATGACACGTCATCGTCAGATGGTTATACTTTGATTGCATCCCAAAATTCATCTTGCGTTTATCTGATTGATGAATTCGGACGGGTGGTACATTCGTGGGACGATACCACATATTCGTTTTTGGCTTTTCCATATCTTTCGCCTACTGGCGATCTGGTTCGTAAGGTTACCGCAGGTGGAGAGATTTCAGCTCACCTAGTGAAGTATGATTGGGACGGGAACAAGATATGGGATTGGATGTGTACTGATACTTCCTTTAGCCAGCATCACGATATTCAGCCGTTACCCAATGGAAATGTACTTATGAATGTGCGGCAGAATTTCTCCCAGGACGACTTCATAGCCTTAGGAGGAGATATCTCCACGTTTGGTGGCGAGCTTCTTCTAGCTGAGGGGATTATTGAAGTCATGCCAACCGGTCCGACCACGGGAATTATCGTATGGGAGTGGTCGATAATGGACCATCTTATTCAGGACTTCGATCCCACCAAACCCAATTACGGTGTTGTTGAGGATCATCCCGAACTGCTGGATCTTAACTTTGGCATGAAATATGACTCCTGGCTTCATGCAAATGGTGTCAACTACAACACCAGATTTGATCAGATTGCCATCAGTCTGCGATTAGCAAATGAGTTTTGGGTTATAGATCACAGCACAAACACAATCCAGGCTTCCGGACATACCGGCGGTACCCGGGGTATGGGTGGGGATATTCTATATCGCTGGGGTAACCCTCAATCTTATCGGGCCGGCGACTCAACCGATCAACAACTCTCCTATCAACACAATGCCCATTGGGCAGCCGAGGGATATCCGGGTGCAGGGAATATACTAGTTTTTAACAATGGGAATCTGTGGGATTACTCCTCGGTAGTCGAAATTGAACTGCCGGTTGATGAGTTTGGAGACTATCCCCTTCCTCCACCCGGTATAGCTCATGAACCCTCTTCACCAATATGGTCATTCACAGCCGACCCACCGGAGTCATTCTTTGCTCCGGTTCGATCAGGATGCCAGCGTCTGATCAACGGCAATACCATTATGGTCAATGGTCCCGACGGCTTGATTCGTGAGGTTAATCCTGCCGGAGAGGTCGTCTGGTTGTATCAGAATCCTGATGGCAGAACCGGCCCGACAGTCCAGGGAGAAGATCCCATTGCGACCTTGATGTTTCTTGTTCATAGATACCCGCTTGACTATCCGGCTTTTGATGGTAGAACTCTTCTGCCAGGAGCAACCATTGAAATATATCCGATAACGTTGAGTGGAACCACTGTCTTTCCTCCTGAACCCCATGAGTCTGATACACAAGTCGTTATCCGCTCTACGATTACATCTGATTCCGGTCTGGCAGGAACTACGGCTATGGTAGATTTCGGAACCGGTTACCAGGCGTTTCCAATGTTCGATGATGGCCTGCACATGGATGGAAGCGCAAATGACTCTC
>JAHOYZ010000013.1 GCA_019038695.1 Candidatus Zixiibacteriota bacterium | reverse complement strand
CACTTTACATCGGCTGTATGTCCAGTGGGCTATTTGTCCACCAGGAACATCTCGGCTCGTTGATGGCCGACTACATGGGTATGCCGGGCCTTCCCGCCACGCGCGTCGAATCGGCCTGTGCCTCGGGCGGGCTGTCTTTCCGCTCTGCCTATATCGAAGTCGCCTCGGGCATGTCGGATATCGTCATGGCTGCCGGTGTGGAAAAAATGACTGACTGCTCTGGCGATGATGCTACGGCCGCTTTGGCCACCGCCGCCGACCAGGAGTACGAGGTTTTCCACGGAGCAACATTCCCAGGGCTGTACGCTATGATGGCTAATGCTCACATGGCTAAGTATGGAACGACGCGACAGATGTTGACGGCGATTTCAGTGAAGAATCACTTTAACGGATCAATGAATCCCGTTGCGCAGTATCCGTTTAAACTTAAGCCGGAAACGGTTGAGGGTTCGGTAATGATTGCCGACCCGCTACGTATTCTCGACTGCTCGCCGATCACTGATGGCGCTGCGGCGGTGATTGTGACGACTGAAGAAGTTGCCAAGAAGCTCGGCAAGCCGTACATCAAGGTGCTCGGTTCCGGTGCTGCTACGGACACTATTCAGCTCGCCCAACGGGCCGATTTGACCACAATCAAGGCGGCTACTCTGGCGTCTGATCGGGCTTTGAAGATGGCAGGCAAGACGATTAAGGATATCCAGTTCGCCGAAGTTCATGATTGTTTTACGATTGCTGAACTCGTCGTTTTAGAATCTATCGGTGTGTACGCACCCGGCAAAGCTGGTGATGCGATCTTGGCTGGAGCATCGGCTCTTGACGGCAAGTTCCCGGTGAACACTTCGGGTGGTTTGAAGTCGAAAGGCCATCCTGTAGGCGCGACTGGTATTGCCCAGATAGTTGAAGTCTATAAACAATTAACCGGTCAGGCCGAAGGCGACCGCCAGTTGAAGAGCAATCCGAAAATTGGCATGGCTCAGAACATGGGCGGCTCCGGCGGCTCATCAACCGTTCACATACTGGAGGTGGCGTGATGTCTCAATTTAGTGCACGCAACTGGAGAGAGTACCCGGCGCGGTACCGTGGCGAAGCCTCCAAGTTCAAGAAGAGTGGTAAGACCTACTATCCGGTGCGGACTATCGATCCGGAGAACGGCGACACGGATTACGAAATCGTGCGCCTTGCGGATACAGGAAAGATTGTAACCTACACTGTTATCCGGGTTGCTCCGGGTCAGTGGGGCGACACGGCTCCCTACGCGCTGGCTATCGTCGACCTAACCGATGGTACCCGCATTTTTGGGCAGATGTGTGACGTTGATGTGGATACGGTGAAAATCGGAATGGAAGTACGGGTTGAGTTCCGTCGCATCCAAACCGAGGGTCATCACGATATCCTCAGTTACGGTCACAAATTTACCCCGAAGTGGTGGTAGGCTGATCAAACTTAACCGGGCAGGCGGAGACGTCTGCCCGGTAGTTTACATAGGGCTAACATGCCGAGGGAGGTGTATGTATGTGCCAGAGTGTTGTGTTGGGGTTGGGGCTTTGGATTGTCGGACTGCTGATCGCTCTACTCTTGGGCAAGCTGACGGGGCTGATACTCAAGCGTATACGAAAGTCTCTTGCTTGCGGTGACCCGCAGATGTGCGACTACTACAATGACAATCCGGTCGCGGCGCCGAGGAAGGGCTGGTACATGGGTTCCACGTTTGGTAAGGATTCCAATGCCCTCTGGGAGAGAGCCTTCTTTGTCATCGTCGTTGCATTCGATGTGGGAGGGGCTGCAGTGGCAATGGTCGCCTGGACCGCTGCGAAAGGTTTCCTGAGTCATCCGAAAGGCAACCGTCAGCCAGCCGTAATCGAGTTGAACAGATGTACTACAGGGATTCTTGGCTCTCTCATCTCAATGCTCTTTGCCCTGATCGGAGGGCTAATCTGCAGAGCAGGCAACATAGTGCTTTCGAACGAATGTCCTCTCAGTTCGATCATAGGACTATTAGGACTATAGAGACAGCGGCCTCTATCGGATGTGTTCACGGAGCTTAGGTATGACGAGCAGACGTAATGGACACCCTAGCAAACCAGAGGACCTCAAATCCAAGACCACGCATGGCCAGTTGCGGCATCCCGAATCTGAACGCTTTCACGAGTTTGTACCTGACCTTACCGGTGACTATGGTGGCGTCCATGCTGCCCCCAATGAAATTTCAATTCCCCGACCTGAATGGCCCAAGCCGATCATAATTTCAACCCGCTTCGGTCCCAACTTCCTCTGGCATATGTTGGCCTCCGCCCAAATCGGTTATGAATCCGATTACGCTGCTAAGTACAGTCAGGTTGTAAACCCTCAAGACCTGGCTTTTTTAAGATATCATGGCTCTCTGCTCTGGATCGGTCACGGCGAGCCCAGTACACTTGCCAGTTCGTTTATCTACCTGCCGTCCTGGCTCAAGCTTGGAACGAGGGGAGATTTTCAGGATTATTTCAATGTGATCCGTCGGATCCTTCTTTCGGGCGATCCATCTCCTTTGTTCGAATGCTACCCCGAACATGACTGGTCCGATCCACTCATGAAACATGTCCGCGAAGGACTTGATTTCCCCGCCGATGCCGACCAGGACTTCCACGATCTTTTCAGGCGAACCGCCGAGATATTCATGAACAGCATCGAACCGTATCGGGAACAGGTCTGGCCGGAAGCTGTAGCGGCGATGACGCCTAGGCTTTTGGAAATGAGTGAGTTTGTGGCGGGTCGGGATCTGATCGCTCAATGGGAACAATTGTTGGGTATCGAGTTCAAGGCCGACGAATACGAGATTATCCTCTGTTTTGCCAACAAGGGTGGCTCGGATGCTAATTCAATTGGTTACTCGAAGAACCTGTTCTACTATGACAAACCATTCGATCAGACTTGTCAATTCTTGAGCCATGAGGTTGGTTCACACTTGTTAATGGAAACGTATCTTGAGCTCGCTGCCACCGGAGAGCATGACGGGAAGCGTCTGTACGAGGCGTTTGAATGCCTGGCTAAGTTCTACAATCGAATGGTTCTTGACACCAAGGAACTCGTCTATCCTCTGACTGGAATGGACGAGGGGCACTTTGTGCCTTTCTATGAGAAAATCTATCGAGAGAATAAGAGTCATCGTGACCTGATGATCCAGGCGGTACGGCTATCTGGCTCGTAGGGCAGATCTGTCTTCAAACCTGCCGGTGGTTGGCGGGTTCGAGGACGGACCCGCCCTACGACTGCTACCCCAGGTTGTCGGTTATACAATTAAGGGGATCGTAGGGGTCTCCATGAGGAATCCCGGGCGGAGGTTACCCTATAACCGCGTTTATCAGGAGATTTAGAATGAACACTACCTTCAAAACAATGATCTGGCAGCAGTTCGGAGCAGCCATTGACATGCTCGAAAACGCTATCGTAGCCTGTCCCAAAGAAATCTGGGGTGATCGCCCAGGACCTCAGGAGTTCTGGTACATAGCTTATCACACCCTGTTTTTTCTCGACTATTACATGTCAGAGTCGTCCGAAGGGTTTGCCCCTTCGGCCCCATTTACCCTGAGTGAACTTGACCCAGCGGGTGCTTTTCCTGATCGGGTCTATACGAAGGATGAACTGCTGACCTATCTCAAACACGGCCGTAATAAGTGTCGGGCACGGATTGAAGGCTTGAACGACCAAACGGCTCATCAACGTTGTGGATTTGAAAGGCCTGAGATCACTGTCGCCGAGTTACTTTTGTACAAGATGCGCCATGTACAGCATCACGCCGCCCAATTGAATCTGATCTTACGGCAGAAGACCGACTCCGCCCCCAGGTGGGTTGGTAAGTCCGAAAGCTAACGCAGATGGGAACAGCTTTACAACTGAGATGCGCCGACCTATATTCCTGACTAATGGCGGTGGCGAGGATCACCGCAGACACGGAATAGAGACATCCTTAGCTAACGGAAGAAGCGCGCATGTTCAGGATAGAAACGAAGATCAGCACTAGCTCTGAAGATTTCAAACTCAATTACGAACTCAACAAGAAGCAGCATACCGAATTCAAGGAACGCCTTGAAAAGGTCAAACTTGGTGGTCCGGAGAAATCCCGTCAACGTCACCTGGATCGCAAGAAGCTGCTCACTCGTGACCGTATAGCGCACCTGCTGGATAAGAACACGCCATTTCTGGAACTGAGTTCGCTGGCCGCCTATGATATTTACGGTAATGATGCACCAGCGGCGGGATTGATTACGGGCATCGGTTCAGTTCATGGCCGGGAAGTAATGGTCATTGCCAACGATGCGACTGTCAAGGGAGGTTCCTACTATCCGATAACAGTTCGGAAACACGCCCGCGCTCAGCGGATTGCCGAGGATAATCATCTGCCCTGCATCTATCTGGTCGACTCCGGAGGGGTATTTCTTCCCCGCCAGTCGGGAGTTTTTCCGGATAAGGACAATTTCGGACGTATTTTCTTCAACCAGGCACGCATGTCGGCCAAGGGAATTACTCAGATTTCGGTTGTTATGGGTTCCTGTACGGCAGGCGGAGCTTACTTGCCGGCCATGTCCGACGAGACGATCATGGTGCGCAAGCAGGCGACTATTTTCATTGGCGGTCCCCCTCTTGTGAAGGCGGCGACCGGGGCCGATGTGACGGCGGAGGATCTGGGTGGAGCTGATGTCCATTGTCGCACTTCAGGTGTGTCGGATCACTACGCCCAGAATGATGAACATGCGCTCAAGATCTGCCGGAATATCGTAGAGAACCTCAACCGCTCCTCTAAATTTCCCCTGGATCGGGGCACTCCAGAGGATCCATATTACGATCCGGACGAACTATACGGCGTGGTTTCGAACGATATCCGTAAACCATTTGATGTACGCGAAGTGATAGCCCGCATTGTAGACGGTTCTCGATTCCATGAATTCAAGGAGCTGTATGGCGCCACTCTGGTGACCGGTTTTGCCCGTATAATGGGTTATTCGGTTGGAATCCTTGGCAATAATGGTGTACTCTTCTCCGAGTCATCACTCAAGGGCGCCCATTTCATTGAGCTTTGTACAGAGCGTAAGATTCCACTTCTTTTCCTGCAGAACATCTCCGGGTTTATCGTTGGACAGAAATATGAAGCGGGGGGGATTGCGCGTGACGGCGCCAAACTAGTCCACGCCGTGGCTAACGCTGATGTACCCCGGTTCACGATCGTGGTTGGCGGTTCGTATGGAGCAGGCAATTACGCTATGTGTGGACGCGGTTATTTCCCGCGGATAATGTGGATGTGGCCCAACGCCAAGATTTGTGTTATGGGGGGGGAGCAAGCAGCGGGTGTGCTTTCGTCCGTGAAAATCAGGCAACTGGAGAAAGAAGGACGCAAGCTGACGCCTGAGGAGATTGATGAAATCCGCCAACCGATAATTGACAAGTACGAGGAAGAGTCAACACCGTACTATTCCGGAGCGCGGCTGTGGGATGACGGCATGCTGGGTTTCACCGAGACGCGCCAGGCATTAGCCCTGGGTATTTCGACATCGCTCAACGCCGAGATTCCCGACCAGAAATACGGCGTGTTTAGGATGTAACAGCCGGAGGTTGATAAACCTATGAACTTGACTACGATTACATACGAAAAGAAAGACCGGCAAGCCCAGGTCACGTTTAACCGACCGGAGATTCACAACGCCTTTAACGGCACCGTTATCTCTGAAATGACCCAGGTGTTTGAGGACATCAAGGCTGATGATGACATTCGGGTTGTGCTTCTGACCGGAACCGGTAAGTCTTTCTGTGCCGGTGCCGATTTAAACTGGATGCGTGGTGTGATCAAACAGACCTTCGATGAAAACCTCGCCGAATCAAACGCCCTGGCTGACCTCTTCTACAGTATCTACACCTGCAAGCGTCCGGTAATCGGTCGGATCAACGGCGCGGCTATTGGTGGAGGGACCGGTTTTGTCGCGGTGTGCGATATTGCTATTGCCGCCCGGTCGGCGGTGTTTTCGTTCTCCGAGGTTAAGATTGGTGTCGTCCCGGCCTGTATCGGTCCCTATGTTATAAGGAAGATGGGCGAGGGAAAGACGCGTGAACTGTTTATCACCGGCGAACGCATGAACGGCGACCGCGCCCATGAGGTCGGGCTGGTTAATCGGGTCGTTGATGATGACCAGCTCGATGATGATGTGGGTAAACTCATCAAATGGATACTGTCTTCTGGACCCGAGGCGGTGGCGATGGCCAAGAAACTTGTCAGCGAAGTTACTGCTATGTCGCCGGAGCAGTTTAAACCGTACACGGCCGAGATGATCGCCCATTTACGAGTCTCCGACGAGGGTCAGGAGGGGATGGATGCATTTCTTAACAAACGCAAGCCGAAGTGGGCGCAATGAGATTGTTTAATCAATGAGGTGACGTTTAGAAATGAAGCAACTGTTCAACAAGATACTGGTGGCCAATCGATCTGAGATCGCTGTCCGGGTGATGAACGCTTGTCGGACTCTCGGGATTCCGTGCGTAGCTGTATATTCGGATGCCGATGCTGGGAGCAAACATCGCTTCTTCGCCGATGAGGCAGTACACATTGGTGCTTCGCCGCCGCGTGAATCATATCTGGATATCGAGAAGATTATCAATACGGCTAAAGAAACCGGTTGCGATGCTATTCATCCCGGTTATGGTTTTCTGTCCGAGAATCCAATTCTGGTCAAGCGGTGTGGCGAGGAGAAAATTACGTTTATTGGTCCATCTTCGGAGGCGATAAGGTTGCTTGGCAACAAAGTGGCCTCACGTGTCAAGATGGCCGACGCCGGTATTCCGTTGATTCCGGGAATGAAAGATTCATCGGTTGATATCGAGTTGTACAAGAAGACGGCCAAGGAAGCGGGCTACCCGGTAATTATCAAGGCGGCGGCCGGTGGCGGCGGCAAAGGGATGCGGGTTGTACATACGGCTGATGAACTTGAGGATGCTCTTGAGGCGGCACAACGGGAAGCGAAGAATGCGTTCGATGACGACACCGTCTATCTGGAAAAATACATCGTCAATCCACGTCATATAGAATTCCAAATCCTCGGCGATACCCATGGGAACACGATCCACGTTTTTGAGCGCGAGTGTTCTATCCAGCGACGGCACCAGAAGATCATTGAAGAGACGCCCTCGGTGGCGGTTGACGATGACCTGCGCGCCCGCATGGGAGCCGATGCTGTCAATGTTGCCAAGGCGGCTGATTATTACAGTGCCGGGACGGTTGAATTCCTTCTTGATGAAAGTGGGAAATACTATTTCCTCGAAATGAATACCCGCATTCAGGTCGAACACCCAATCACTGAGATGGTCGCAGGTGTGGACCTGGTTGTTGAGCAGATTCGTATAGCTGCCGGGTTGGAATTATCCGACCAGGTAAAGAATCTCACCCAGCGCGGACATGCTATTGAGTGCCGCATATATGCTGAAGATGGTGAAAACAACTTTATGCCCTCGACCGGCAGTATTCTTCACTACTCTGAGCCGGTTGGGCCGGGGGTGCGAGTCGACTCGGGTATCGTGGCCGGAATGGAAGTCACAATCGACTACGATCCGATTCTGGCGAAGCTGATTGTCCACGCTCCCACGCGAGAGTTGGCCGTCACGAAGATGATTGATGCTCTCAACGCCTATAAGATTCTGGGGGTCAAGACGTCCAAGAAGTTCATGATTGACGTCATGCAGCATCCCGAGTTTATGGCCGGGCGAACCTATACCGATTTCATCGCAGAACACATGGCTAACCGAAAACTTGATCTTGGTGCATACCGGGAAATCGCTGTTGCTGCGGCCAGTGTTACAGCCCAGGCGGTGGTCTCTGCCGGCGACTACAATGGGAAGGAAGGTGATTTCGCCACACCGTCGCCCTGGCAAACCATCGGCAGTTGGCAGATAGGAGATTCTATCAATGAGTAGCTATGAGTTTCTGATCGAGGGATCTGACCCTGTCACCTCGTCTGTCGAGAAAAAGGCTGAGACCTTTCTTGTTACAATTGACAACAAGGTCGTGGAACTCTATCCCTCCGGTGACAATCTGTTCCACGCTTTCGTCAATGGAACCCGGCGGCAGGTGGCTGCTGCTCGCGCCAAAGATGGAACGACCTATATTGATATTGATTCTGTCTTGATTGAGTTGCGGGAACCTTCGGATGATGTTTTCGGTGGAGGTGCTGGAGATGCCGGGGGAGAGAAGGACAAAGTCTTTGCGCCCATGCCGGGCAAGATCGTCAAGCTGTTGGTCAAAGTCGATGACGAGGTTACCGAAAAGCAGCAGCTCGTCATTGTCGAGGCGATGAAGATGGAAAACCCGGTGTTGTGTCGCGCTAACGGCAAAGTCAAGGCGATCAATTTCGCCGATGGTGATCAGGTCGATACCGACAGTCCGATTATCGAGTTGGAGCTGGCGGAGTAGGCACGGTTCCCATAGCGAGGAACCTTTAGTCTTGTAGGTCAAGCCGCCTGTCGGCTTGACTGTCATGCTGAGCGGAGTCGAAGCATGAACGGAACTCATTCGACCTTTATCACCCTTCGACTCCGCTCAGGGCGACGAGAACAGGCTGCTTAACCTACTTGGTGTTGAAGATGAAGACAATATCGATCCACTAAATTGCATAGCTCAACTTCCTGATATTCATATACAATTTCATGCATCTTTCTTAGTTATGCATCGTTAAGTAATGCATATACGTTGGCTCTCTCGTCGTATTTGAAGACGAGCGGAGAATTGAAGTGGAACGTCAAGCGAAGAAGGAAACACCTGATGGCTTCATTGCTAAGAATCTCACGATCTCACAACTACTGTCTCGGACTGGCGATGATGTGTCTGCTAATCGCAGCATCAGCTATCGCCGATAACGATTTCACACCCGTATATCATCCGAGTTTGCATGTGACGAAAACCACGCAGGCAATCCATGTCGATGGCGATCTGGGTGACCCCGGTTGGCAGGGGGCTGCGATGGCGGATAATTTCGCCGAACATGATCCGGGCGATCAAGTTAAACCGCCGGTGGATACCCGGGCTTTCATGACGTACGATGACGATCATCTCTATGTCGCTTTTGTCTGCTATGACGACCCGGCCGAAACTCGCACATCGCTGTGTGAACGAGACCGAATGTATGGCGATGACAATATCTGTTTTTGTCTCGACACCTATGGAGATGCCGCCTGGGCCTACACTATGAACGTCAACGCCTGTGGTGTTCAGGCGGATGCAATCTGGTCCAACGGTTTTGGCGAGGATGGCCGGTATGATCTTATTTGGGAATCAGCTGGCAAGGTCACCGATTCTGGTTATCAGGTTGAAATTGCAATCCCTTTTTCGAGCCTGCGTTTTCCAAATCAGGAAGTTCAGGAATGGAAAGTAGATTTCTGGCGTCATCATTGGCGTGAGACTCACTACACGATGTCATGGGCCGCTTATGACCGTGATGAGCCATGCTGGCCATGTCAGTGGGGGACAATCACTGGCATAGAAAATGTCAAACCCGGTCGCGGGATCGAGATACTTCCGGCTATGGTTGGTTATCAGGCGGGTGAGTTGTTCTCCGAAGGGGATCTTGGTTCGCCGCTCGATTTTCAGAATGATGATGCCAAAGGGGAACTGGCTATCAGCGCCAAGTATTCTATTACATCCAATATCACTACCGAGGCTACTTATAACCCTGATTTCAGTCAGGTTGAGGCTGATGCCGACCAGATTGATGTGAACTCGACAACAGCTCTTTCGTTCCCGGAGAAGAGGCCGTTTTTCCAGGAGGGTAGCGATCTGTTCCGTACCCTCATGGGGGCAGTCTATACGCGATCTATCAACGACCCGGATTTTGCGGCCAAGGCGACCGCTCGTATCAACAAAACCAGCATCGCATATCTCGTCGCGCATGACGAGAACAGCCCGATGGTGATTCCCTTTGAGGAAGGGAGTACGTCCAGTTTTGGGGTTGGCAAGAGCATCTCGAATTTCTTCCGGGCAAGACAAACCTTTGGCGATAACTCCCAAGTCGGATTGTTGGTAACTGATCGGCGAATCGAAGGCGGCGGAGCTGGTTCGCTCTATAGCCTCGATGGTTCTTTTCGACTCAACAAGAACTTTCGTCTTCGTGGGCAAATTGCAGCAAGTCACACGGAAGAACCCGACGATTCTGAACTGACAGCGGACCTCGAAATCAACGACTATAAGAGTGGTAGTGCGGTCAGTCTTAACGATTACTACTTCGATGACGACCTGACCGGGGGATTTGATGGACAGTCATTCTGGGGATATGGCTATTTAGGGTTGCTAGATTACGATGCGCGCGATGTGTGGGCTCGTGCACAGTACTCTGAACTCGGCCCACGCTTCCGAACCGATAATGGAAATGAACGAGTCAACAATCGCCGTCAGGCGAGTGTGATGGCTGGCTATACGATCCGTCCGTCCGATAATGGTCTCATAGAGTCTATTCGTCCGGACTTCTTTGTGGCACGGATCTGGAATACTGAAGGGAAGATCAAGGACGAATGGGTCTTCCTCAATATGTCCGCGCAGCTTCGGAAGGCTCGGACAAATATACATGCTCAATACATGAGAAGTGGCGAGAATTACGCCGGAGTCCAGTTTGATGATATCTGGTCAACACACATTTGTGTTTCTACGCAGCCGAGTGAGCTGATTTCATTTGGAGGAAACGTAAGCTACGGTCATCGCATTGCCCGGGGTGCGGTCGTGATGGGGAAAGAGATTTCTCTCGGAGGGTGGCTTGATCTAAAACCGCTTGATCGCATTTTTGTGGAGAACTGGTTCAGCTACATTCAGAGCCGTGACCTGGAGACCGACGCTATGCTCTTCAAGGGATTTACTGCTCGCAGTAAGCTGAGTGTACAGTTCACGCGCGAGATTTCGTTGCGGTTTGTTGCCCAGTACAATGATTTTTCCGAGACGTGGGATTTTGATCCTCTACTGACATACCGGCTTAACCCGTTCACGATGTTCTATGTTGGCATGACGAATGATTATGAGAAACTATATGGTCTCAACAAGGAAGGAACGGCATACGTTGGTCAATATCGATGGCCCTACGACAAGACGTGCCTGACCGCACGGCAGTTCTTCGTCAAGCTGCAGTACTTGTTCCAGCTGTAAATTCGATAGTGAGGTTATCGAGACAGATTATCGAAAGAAGGACCGGAGTTGAAGCTCCGGTCCTTTTATTTCTATGCTTTCTTCAACGACGCTAACAGATCGCGCGCAATGACAAGCCGCTGTATCTCAGAAGTACCTTCGCCGATTTCGCACAGCTTGACATCCCGCCAGATACGTTCCACCGGGTAAGGACCGGTGTAGTATCCGATCCCGCCAAGAATTTCCATAGCACTGTGCGCCGCACGCCGACCAACTTCCGAGGCATACAGCTTGCACATGGCCGAATGACTACTGAACGGAACCCCGGTATCTTTACGCTCCGAGCAATCGTAGATCAACAACCGGGCGGCTTCGATCTCGGTCGCCATATCAGCCAGTCTGTGCTGGATGGCCTGGTTGGCGACGATTGGTTTACCGAACTGCTTGCGGTCGGCGGCGTATTTCAAAGCACAATCGAGTGCACCCTGAGCCAGACCAAGCGCCATAGCGCCAATAGAAATACGACCGCCGTCGAGTGTTATGAGCATCTGTTTGAAGCCATCGCCGATATCACCCAGCCTGTATGCATCAGAAACTTTCATGTCATCAAAATGCAGTGAGGCTGTATCGGATCCACGCAGGCCCAGTTTGTTCTCTTTTTTGCCGACCGAGTAGCCTTCCCAGCCCTTTTCGAGAATGAACGATGTGATGTCCTTCTCTTCGGGCTTGTCGGATGTTCGAGCGGTAGCAATTGTGGCCATAGCCGGTGTGGCTGATGTGATGAAACACTTGGTGCCATTAATGATCCAGTCGTCTCCATCACGAAGCGCCATTGATCTGGTGCCACCGGCGTCAGACCCGGCATCGGGTTCGGTCAATCCGAAGGCGAGCAATTCCCCACGAGAAGCCCGGGGGAGATACTTCATCTTCTGATCGTTGTTGCCGAACTTGAGAATCGGGAATGTTCCCAGCGAGTTGTGAGCGGCGATGGTAATACCGGTCGAGCCACACACCCGGGATACTTCCTCGACGGCAATCGAATAGCTGATCGTATCGACCTGCCGACCATCAAACTCATCCGGGATAAGCAGCCCCAGCAGACCCATCTCGGCTAATGACTTGAGCTGTTCCTCGGGGAAGCGTTGCTCATCATCAATTGACTTGGCCAACGGCTCAATCTTCTCCAGAGCGAAGGCGCGAATCTTCTCCCGGTATTCTTGGTGTTTCTTCTTCAGCACGGCTTAGTCCTTCAGTAGATCTCTGGAAATGACCAGCTTTTGGGCTTCAGTTGTTCCCTCGTAGATTTCTGTCACACGGGCATCGCGGAAGTAACGTTCGACGGCATATTCCTTCATGTAGCCATAACCGCCATGAATCTGGAGGGCTTCATTGACGACATAATTGGCTGTCTGCGAGCAGAACAGTTTAGACATTGATGCTTCTCGATGACAAGGCAAGCCAGCATCCTTGAGTCCGGCCGCCCGGTAGGCCATGAGACGTCCGGCGTCAATTCGGGTGGCCATGTCGGCCATCTTAAATTGCAATGACTGAAAGGCAGCCAGCGGTTTGCCGAACTGTTTACGTTCCTTCGAGTACTTGATAGCCTCTTCGAGCGCGGACCGGGCAATTCCAGTCGCTTGGAAGGACACACCTATCCGGCCCGAATTGAGGATTGTGACCGCCATCATGAAGCCCTTACCCAATTCGCCAAGGAGGTTCTCTTTCGGGATTCTGACATCGGCGAAATTGACCTCGCGAGTATCGGAGGCTTTGATGCCGCACTTATGCTCCGGTTTGCCGATAGTAATGCCGTCAAGATCACAGTCTACTACAAAACAGCTCAACCCCAGTTGTCCGGCTTCGGGGTCGGTTTTGGCAAAGACAATAAACACTCCGGCCAGACCGCCGTTGGTTACAAACGTTTTGGTACCGTTAATGAGATAGTGGTCGCCCTTGTCTTCGGAAGTGGTAGCGATGGCCGCCAGGTCAGTACCGGCGTTTGGTTCGGTGACACAATATGCACCGATCTTCTCACCGGTCGCCATTTCTGGCAGGTATTTCTTTTTTAGATCATCGGAGCCAAACAGCTTGATGATTTCGCAACAGAGGGAACAATGGACCGACAGGAGGATTCCAAACCCGGCGCTGGCCGCGCAGAACTCTTCCAACACTCCGGCAAACGCGGTTGTACTGAGTCCCATGCCACCGTGTTCTTCCGGGACTGTGAAGCCCAGATAGCCCAACTCGCCGACTTCCTTAATTAGCTCCGGTGGTGTAGTCGCTGTTTCGTCCATTTCCTCGGCTCGTGGATAGAGACGTTTCTCAGCAAATTCCTGAGCCATCTGTTTGAGTTCAAGATCCTCTTCATTGAGATTGAAATCCATAACTCGACTCCTTACTTGCTGTAATCGTAAAATCCGCGACCGGTCTTACGACCGAGGTACCCGGCCTGGACCATCTTTTTCAGCAACGGACACGGACGATACTTCGGATCACCAAGACCGTCATGAAGAACCTCCAGGACCGCAAGGCAAACGTCCAGACCAATGAAGTCGGCAAGTGTGAACGGCCCCATAGGATGAGCCATGCCGAGTTTCATAACTGAATCGATGGCTTCGATTGTTCCCACGCCTTCGAAATGAGCGTATATGGCTTCGTTGATCATCGGCAACAGGATGCGGTTGGCAATGAAGCCCGGGAAATCGTTCACGAGAATAGGCGTCTTGCCCAGTTTCTTGGCCAATCCCTCGATTAGATTATAGGTCTCATCAGAGGTTGCGATGCCGCGAATCAGCTCGATCAGCTTCATCATCGGTACCGGGTTCATGAAGTGCATCCCGATAAACATCTCAGGCCGTTTGGTGACAGCAGCCAGTTGCGTGATCGGCAAAGAGGAGGTGTTGGAGGCAAAATAGACCTCGGGACCGCAAATATCTTCGAGCTTTTTGAAGATGTCGAGCTTGATGTCCAGGTCCTCGGTTACCGCTTCGATAACCAGCTGAGCATCTTTGGCAGCTGTCAACTCGGTGTTGGTAGTGATGCGTCCCAGCGTGGACTTTTTGTCGTCTTCAGTGATTTTCTCTTTCTTGATCATGCGGTCGAGACTTTTCCCGATACCGGCGATGGCGCGATCAAGGAATTCTTGTTTGATATCAATCAGAACAATATCAATTCCGGTAGTGGCAGCTACTTGAGCGATGCCGTTGCCCATCGTGCCGCAGCCGATGATGGCTATTTTCTTAATGTCATCTGTATTCATCAGTATCTCTCCTTAAGTCAATCAGCATATTTCGATGGACATAGCCACGGCGTTTCCACCGCCAAGGCAAAGCGTAGCCAGCCCGGTTTTCAGGCCGCGATCTTTCAGTGCATAGATCAAGGTTGTCAGAACACGCGTACCGGACGCTCCGATGGGATGTCCCAGAGCAACCGCGCCGCCATGTACATTGACGCGATCCCAATCCCAGCCAAGTTCCTTGCCGTCGGCCAATGCCTGGACCGAGAAAGCCTCATTGGCTTCAATCAGGTCGAAGTGGTTGATGTCCACATCCATTTTCTTCATCAGTTTCTGTACAGCATAGATAGGTGCGAAAAACAAATCTTCGGGTTTGGTGCCGGCGACCGCGTAGTCAATAATCTTCGCCAGCGGAGTCAGACCCTTTTCTTTGAGATAAGTGCCCGAAACAATAACTGCCGCCGAGGAACCATCGTTCAGTCCTGGAGCGTTACCGGCGGTGACAGTGCCGCCCTTTTCGAATGCAGGACGAAGTCTTGCCAGTTTTTCGACCGAGATACCGGGGCGGGGACCTTCGTCCTTGTTGAAGATGACAGGATCGCCTTTACGTTGTTTGATCTCGATGGGGAATATCTCGGCGTCGAATTTTCCACCCTCCTGAGCCGCAAGTGCCTTATGGTGCGAATTGGCGGCAAATTCGTCTTGTTCTTCGCGGGTGATATTGGTTTTCTTCTGGGTCAACTCCGCAGCCACTCCCATATGGAAGTCGTTGAAACTATCCCAAAGGCCGTCGGTGAGCATAATATCTATCAATTTCTGATGCCCGAATTTCGTACCTCGTTTGACCGCGGCGGAGAGAATCATCGGTGCGTTGGACATCGATTCCATGCCACCGGCGAGGATGACATTCTGGTCACCGGCGCGGATCGACTGCGCTGCCAGCATGACGGCTTTCAATCCTGAGCCACACACCTTGTTGATAGTCATGGCAGCTGCCTCTGGCGGTACTCCGCCGTGAATTGCGGCCTGGCGAGCCGGGGCTTGGTTGGAGCCACCCTGGACTACTTGACCCATGATAACTTCCTCAACGTCAACAGGATCAACTCCAGATCGAGCCAGAGCTTCTTTGACCGCCAAGGCTCCCAATTGGGGGGCTGTGAAAGCCGAAAGATGACTGTGAAGAACCCCGATGGCGCTTCGACAGGCAGACACGATGTAGGCTTCGTTTTGATCGGACATACTCGTTTCCTCCATTCTTTACTATGTCACATTCGCATTGTTGTGCTATAGTAACCAAATTACGACCGGTGCGCAAGTGAACCATTTCACAAAATCCTGTCAATACGAAGCTATCCTTAAGGTCATAACGGCCTTGTTTTTTTGTTTGACATTATTCCTGGTAAATTGTTTTGTTGGAGTCGCAAAGGACAAAGGACGTCTTTTTTAGTGCACAAGGGATGTGAAATTGAAAACTAAGAGCCAATTGAAATCGGACAACCAAACACTGTTATTGGGAGGGAGAATGAAGACTTTATTTCTCACATTGGGTCTGATCGCCATGCTGGCACTTGGTGCCGCAGCACAGGATGAGGCCACCACCGGTATCGTTGGTAAGGGTATCAAGGCCGGCATCAATATGGCCAATATCACCGGTGATGATGTCGATGATCTGGACATGAAACTGGGCTTTGGCTTTGGTGGTTTTTTGGTCTATGCCGTATCACCACAGTTAGTAATCCAGCCTGAGGTCCTGTACATGATGAAGGGTGCTCAGTTTGATGATGAGGACGGTGAAACATGGAAGATCAAAGTGGATTACCTTGAGATTCCTGTTCTCGTTAAGTTCAAGTTCCCGACGGAAGGCAACTTCAAACCCTGTCTGTTTGCTGGTCCGGCGCTCGGTATCCTGATGAGTGCTAAGGTAGAAGACGAGGACATCAAAGACGATTTGAAGAGTATTGACTTCGGCCTGGCCTTTGGTGGTGGCTTTGGCTTGGTCATGGGTGAAGGCATGTTGACCTTTGATGCCCGTTATACGCTTGGTATGTCCAACGTCAATGATTGGGATGTCGAGGAAGGTGAAACTTTGCCCGACAATAAGAATGCCAACATCTCGATCATGCTCGGCTACTCGTTCTAATCATCTGTCGATCGTTGTATTGATAGTACAAGCCCCGCCGTTATCGGCGGGGCTTTTTTGTGGTGTATTCGTAGCCTTCTGTAGTTCGCAATAGCAGTTGACATCACACACGTCATTCGGTTAATTGGCCTAATTCCAAGAGTACACCGATGGGTTCCGTCTTCGGGGCAGGCTCGTTTCTTTCTAAACCACTGCGGAGTCCATTGGCGCAAATGACCGTAACGGGACATCACAAGGAGGAAATGGAATGCACAAAAATCTAATGCATACAGGGCTTGTCGGCTTGGTCGTCATGCTCGTGCTAATCTCTGGCTCGCTCTGCGCACAAGAGCGGACCACATTCTATGGAGGCGCGGGCATCGGGATGCCGTCGTCGCCCAGTGAATTTTCTGACTATTGGAAGATGGGCTTTCACGGCTCGGTGGGTATTGGTTTTCCCCTAAGTCCGAATGTCCGTTTGGTGCCCAAGTTGGAGTACCACTCTTTTGCCTTTGACTGGGGCAAACTTGGCGTTGTTGGTATTGACGGTTTGGATATGCAGGCTCTCCTGATAGGGGCCGACGTCCGGGTAGCGTTGGGAGTTCCAACAGCCTCCGCCAGGCCATACTTACTGGGAGAGCTGGGCATGGGCACGATATCTTTTTCTGATGTCACCGGCGCCGGCGAGACCATCCCGGTTGGTTTAGACGAAACCAAGATGTATATTGGGTTAGGAGGAGGATTGGAATTCGCATCGTCACCCTCTACAAAGTTCTTCTTCCAGTTTCGATACATCAGCATTACTACATCAGGTGAGGCGACCACCTTCATTCCGATTACTGCCGGGGTTGCGATCGGTTTCGGAGGCTAGGTGATGCCGAGATGGGGCGTTGTTCTGGGCAAAAGCTCCTTACTTCGAACACAACAAAGCACCTCTTATGCCTCGTCGTTATCGGCGGGGCTTTTTTTTTGCTACCCCGTGGTTGCGTCTTTCCCGAAAACGCTTGACGCTGGTCGACTGTAACCCTTGTTTGGATTAAAATCATCATTGACAGAGCATCACACGCAATGGGAAGGATCAGGTTCGGGCGAGCCCGGCTGATGAAACCAAATTGAAACCGCTAACGGAGGACTTCGTGTGAGACACGCAATTGTTATGATAGCCCTGGTGCTGCTCGTCGCAGCAACCGGATGGACCGAGGGTGCCAAGCCGGTGTTTTATGTCGGTGGCGGCATCAGCATGCCGATGAAGCCGGATGCCATCGGCGGTCTGGATGGGAGTGAAATCGGCATCAAAGACATGTACAAGAACGGCACCCATATCGGGGGCGGGGTCGGTTTTCAGATCAGCCCGAACGTCGAGATCATCGGCTGGGTCTCCTACAACTCGTTTGCCTTCGATGATGACGGATTTTCGCAGGCGTTGGAGGACGAATTCATCCGGCTGTCTGGCGGCATGACTGGTTTTACTTTTGACATCAACACCAACGGCACGAAATTGGAGTTGATTGAGATTATGGGTGACGTTAAGTTCACCATACCGGTGGGGCAACAGCAGGCGAAGTTCAAGCCATTCATTCTGGGCGGACTGGGGATGACCAATGCCAAGCAGGCCTCTACAGAATTGGAAATGCACATTGTCTATCCCCCCCTTGTGGATACAACGATCTCGGAGACGATCCCAGAACAGACCGAGACGAAACTCGCTTTCAATATCGGAGCTGGTTTTGACTACATGGTTTCACCGACCGTGGGGATCTTTGCGGATGTTAGATACGCCCAAGTAGCTGTCGAGGGTGACCCGATTGGATATCTGCCGATCAGAGCAGGGCTGATCTTCAAGCTGGGTCAGTAGCGGCAGGGGCATAGCCCCGCCATCAATCCATCAATTGACATTTCAAGCCCCGCCGTTGTCGGCGGGGCTTTTTTTATTGTCAAAATCTGACGAACATGTGGAGGGTGCGTTTTTGTGTTGCGTCCCCTCCGTCGCGCGGGTTACAATTCTCATAGAGAATGTGAAAGTGGAATCTGACTGACAGGAGGTCATGTGATGAAAGCGTTACACATAACAATCATTCTGGTCGTGTTGCTGGCTGTTGGGGCGTCAGCTCAATTGCCGAGCAAGCCATTCAACATTTACGCGGGTGGTGGTGTCACACTCCCGAATCAACCGGCTGATTTCAAAGATGTTTACAATATGGGTTTTCACGGTTTCGTTGGTATGGGTCTGAACGTTTCGCCCATGATTCAAATGGTAGGAAAAATTGGCTACCACAATCTCGGGCTGGACAGCGATGTCTACGCCGGCGATGCTTTAGGCAATGTTGATGGTGGCTCTTTCACGGTTCTCTCTTATGGTGTTGATGCCCGAATGGCTGTTGGCGCTCCGGCTGTGCCTATCAAACCGTTCGGTTTTATTGGCCTGGGGATGGCCAATCTGAATCTGGGTGAGATTACGTCTGACAGTGCGCCGGAAGCTGAGTTCACGTCCTCCAAGTTATATTACAACTTTGGGGCTGGTCTTGAATTCAAGAGAGGCCCCGGACTGACGTTCTTTGTTCAGGCGGCCTATATGAGCATTGCCGGTGATGCTGATGCTGTGGCATTGGGTAGCTCGGATGATAGGATTGTGATGATCCCGATCTCGCTTGGTGTTAAGTTCTGATCTCAGGACGGTGAACACACTGCAAGCTCAATGTACCACATTCCACAGAGTGACTGCGTCTTTGTACAGAATGTTCGTAGCGTTGTAATAAGGAATCAAGAATGAAACAGGTAACATTACAACCAATTACAAAAGAAAATTATCGTGAGTGCATCAATCTGGATGTTGACGAATCGCAGGCCGGATTGGTAGCCAGCAATGCCAAGTCACTGGCAGAAGCCTATGTGAACCCGACCCTCTGTCCGCTGGGAATATATGATGTGGAGGCCAGAGGCTGGGAAAAACCGAAACTACCTATGGTCGGTTTTACTATGTACGAATTGGTGGCCGGGGTTGGATTCATCCTGCGCCTGATGGTGGATCAGAAATTTCAGCGACAGGGTTATGGAAAAGCATCAATGATTGAGGTCATCAGAAGATTGCGTTTGCATCCTGAAGTTGAACTAATAGCCACGAGCCATCAAAAGAAGAACATCGCGGCAGCTTCCCTTTATCGGAATTTAGGTTTCAAAGTGTGGGACATAGAATGGGCCAAGGAGATCGAAGATGAGGTTTTCCTGGTGCTGGATGGCCAGGACGCTTAAGGATATGTTGGGTTGGTTGTCGCTATCCTTCGACTCCGCTCATAGGCATTGCCTGATTGCATGACGGCATTGGATGTTGTCTTTGAAATGATATTGGGTTTCCCATTGATATCGCACACCCTTTCCATTATCATATGCAGCAGTGTGAAGAATAGTTCTGCCCCGATACAGGAGATCCCATGACCCCGACCGAATACAATGGAGAAGCGGTACGATGAGGATTGCTATTGGGTGTGACCATGCTGGTCTGAAGTTCAAGGAGAAGGTCAAAGAGATCCTGATTTCATGGGGACACGACGTTGTTGATTTTGGCACCCACTCAGAAGATTCGGTTGACTATCCTGACTATGGATTGAAAGTTGCCCTAGCTGTCGCCGGGGGAGACGTAGACCGAGGGGTTACAATTTGCTGGACCGGCAACGGAATGAACATCACTGCCAACAAAATTAAAGGTATCCGGGCTGGACTGGCCCTGAATGCCGAGATGGCTTTTCTGACCCGGTCGCACAATGATGCCAATGTCCTTACCCTTGCACAGAAATATACGCCGGAAGATCAGATCGAAGAGATTCTCAAGAGTTTCATCGATACTCCGTTTGAGGGTGGACGGCATCTTCCTCGAGTAAATAAGATTCGTGCGGTGGAAGAAGGTCTGTCGGTGACTGATTAAAGGGCTGGCTAAGTGTCTTGTGTATATGTGGTTACTAGTCACTATGGTTATTTTGAGGAGCTTGTGAGCGTGGTCTTAAAGAATCTTTGGCAAAACGAGAATAGTTGTTGCTATTGGTAACGGTAGAACGTATTATGACCAAAACGTACTCAATGACGAGGCCAGTGGTGACCAGGAAAGAAGACATTCTTCAAGCTGCGCAGCAGCTTTTCTCCCGTTTCGGGCTTAAAAAGGTCACGATTTCCGACATTGCCAGCGAGGCGCATGTTTCCAAGGGTACCATTTACAAGCTCTATCGCAACAAGGGAGAGGTTTTCGACGACGTTGTCAAAACCGAGGCCGACATGTTGTTGCAGGCGATACAGGAAGCCGTAGATGGTGAAGATACAGTACTCGGCAAGTTCAAGGCTCACCTGTTGACCAAGATGGAGAAGTTTCGTGATCTGATCAATTTCTATCAGGTTACGCAGGAAACTTCCCAGGACTATTGGCCGTTTGTGGCGGAGACTCGGGAGTGGTTTCTTGCACAAGAGAGGAAGATAGTTGAGGATGTTCTTCGTCAGGGGAATGAATCCGGCGAACTGGATGTAAAAGATCCTGCTCTGGTATCGCATATGATGGTCGTTTCTCTGAAAGCGCAGGAGTACTCATGGGCCACTAAGGGGATGGGCGTATCGCTTGAGGATTATGTTGAGATGATGATGGATGTGATGATCAACGGCATCAGGAAGAGGTAGCCATTTGGCAGCAGCATGGATAACAATGAGTGACAGAGTAGCTCCGCACTCATTTCACATTCCCGTTATGGGAACCGGGTTTACTATCGATTCGCCATTGCGGATAGCCAGGTTTGGAATCTCATCGGTTGTATCTATCGGCGATGATATTCTCATTGAGACCATGCGGAAAATCCACTCCGATAAGGCGGGTCTTCCTTTCAAGGCAATCTCCAAGAATGAGCCCGATTCCAGGGCGAACCGTATTACAGCTTACCTTGATTTATTGGATGATCTCGTAACGGCCCAGATCACAACTGTCAAGACTGAATCGTTTGAGCCTGGGACTGACATCACACGCTACTTCGAATTGCTTCCCGATTCAGCACTAAAACTTGCTTACGAACGAATGCTCGCGACAACCGACGAGGCAACCAGAAAAGGTCTTCAGGATGAATTGCGCCGGCATATTGTTCCGGGGGCGATTGATGTCAACATAATGACCAAGGTTGACGGGACTGCATACCGAGAAGAAACAGATTTACCTCCTGAATTCGGTGTTGCCAAATCCTCCCTGCGCGGTTTCGCCCGAAGCAAATTGAGATCTTCGGTTGTTTTTTCTGCCGGGATGAATCGGCCCCTGTTCGCCTACCTTGAGAAATTTGATGATTTCTTCCCTCACGGAGACGAAGCTCCCCGGAAAGGAATCACCCTCAAGGTCAGTGATTTTCGTTCCGCCCAGATACAGAGCAGACTCCTGGCCAAGAAGGGGTTGTGGGTTTCGGAATACCGGATAGAATCCGGGCTCAACTGCGGTGGCCATGCTTTTGCAACCAAGGGACATCTTATGGGCCCCATCCTCGCTGAGTTTGTCAGTGAGAAAGAGAGCACGATCAAGCAGCTTCATGCCACTTACTGCAAGGCTCTGGACGCTCGCGATTTGGCCACACCTGCTGAACCGCCGTCGGTTCGCATTACTGTCCAGGGTGGAATTTCCACGGCCGATGAAGATACTTTCCTACGCGAATACTATAAAGTCGATAGTACCGGCTGGGGAACTCCGTTCCTGCTGGTTCCTGAAGTCACCAATGTTGATGCCAGTCATCTCGAGAAACTGGCTGAGGCTTCGGATCGAGATGTCTGGCTCAGTCACAGTTCACCTTTGGGCGTACCGTTCTGGCTTCTGCGCACATCGTTGAGCGAGGAAACCCGTCTTAAGCGGATCAAGGACGGAAAACCCGGGAGTCCGTGTCCCAAGGGATTCCTGGCTTCAAGTACAGAGTTTACCGAAAAAGCACTCTGTCCTGCCTCGCGAGGCTATCAGAGTCGGCGCTTGAAAGCCCTGAAAGAAGATGACCTCGCACCGGCTGGTTTTTACCGGAAGGCGCAGGAAGTAATGGAGCGAGTTTGTCTCTGTGAAGATCTCGCCGCCAATGCTCTGTCGCGCCATGGGGTAGAGGGTGAGTTCAACTCGGCGATTTGCTGTGGACCAAGTATCGCTCACTATTCGACTGTCACAACTCTTGAGCAGATGCTTGACCATATCTATGGGCGACAGGCACTGCCTATGAGTCCCGGCCGTCCCCATATGTTTATCACCGAACTGCGCCTTTACATTGAGATGCTGCGTGAACAGCTTGATGGCGACGAGGCCGATACGGATCGCATTCGGAAGTACCTCAGCGATTTTGGCCAAAATATGATTTTGGGCATCGAATACTACGGTCGTCTAGCGGAGGAACTTAGTCCCGAAGCGAGGGTGAAGTTCTTGCGTGACCTGGCGGGTGCTGGTAAAGAACTCAACGCTCTGATAGGTGAGAAACCATCTGATGGTGCGACTCCATCCGGGTCGACCAAACAACGCCGCGCTCTGTAGCGAGAGCTATTCCCGAATTACAGCATAGGCAGGTATTTGTCGAGTTCGTGGTGGCTGACATGGACTCGATACTGATCCCACTCGATTTTCTTGTTCGCGATCAGTTTGGCGTGAACGTGTTCCCCTAAACACTTTTTCATCAACTCCGATTCCTCGAACAATCGAATCGCGTTCTCAAGCGAGTTTGGAAGAGTCTTGATGTTGTTGCTCTTTTTCGTAGCCTCGGACATTTCAAAAATGTTATCCTCAATCGGATCGGCCAGTTTGTACTTACCTTCAATCCCCGCCATCCCGGCCGCCAGCATGGCGGAGAAGACCAGGTATGGATTAGAGGCTGGGTCGGGTGAACGCAATTCTATCCGCGTCGCTTTCTCCTTGCCGATCCGATACAATGGCACTCGCACCATGCTCGAACGGTTTCGCCTTCCCCAGCCAATGTAGACCGGCGCTTCATAACCCGGTACCAGGCGTTTGTAGGAATTGACCCATTGGTTGGTAACGAGCGCAAACTCGCAAACATGTTTCAATAAGCCGGCTGTGAATTGGCGAGCCATCTTAGACAGATTGTATTCGTCCTTGCCGTCGAAGAAAAGATTCTTGTCGCCTTTGAAAAGAGACATATGACAATGCATCCCGGATCCGTTCTGGCCGAAGACAGGTTTGGGCATGAAGGTAGCATAGAGTCCGTTCTGCATCGCTACCTGTTTGACGATAAACCGATAGACTTGAGCGAAGTCTGCCATCACGAGCGCTTCCTGATATTTCAGGTCGATCTCGTGTTGCGAAGGGGCTACTTCGTGATGCGAACATTCTACGGGGATATCGATAGCTTCGAGAGCATTAACAGTCGCTTTGCGCACCTGCGAACCAATGTCGACCGTGCCGAAGTCAAAATAACCATCCCGATCGAGAGCTTCTGTGCCTTGATCGTTCTTGAAGTAGAAATACTCAATCTCAGGTCCGACATTAAGCGTCCATCTCTTTTTCTGTACTCTCTGAAGATTACGCTTGAGCACCCAACGCGGGTCGCCGTCGTAGGGAGTACCGTCAGGATTGGTGATGTCACAGAACATCATAGCCACTTTTTCGCCGGATATTTCCCAGGGGATAACGCGGAATGTGAGTGGGTCAGGCACAGCCATCAGGTCGGATTCTTCAATGCGCGCAAACCCTGCCACTGAAGAACCATCGAACCCCTGTCCTTCTTCAAGAACCTGTTCGATCTCGGAGCGAGTAATTGACATCCCCTTGATCTTCCCCAGAATATCGGTGAAACAAAGGCGGATATAGCGCACGCCGGCTTCGTGGATCAGCCGCAGAACGTCTTCTCTGGTTCTGGTCATGGTTTGGGCTCCTGAAAGACAATAGTTCGGGGCACAGCATCATCTCCGAAAAAACTACTATTGTGAACTGGCTCGCTCAATGCAACAAAAACTGTCCGGGGTGGCTACAAGGGGCCAGCGATATCGCAAGCACCACAAGAAGCGATCCTTACCATCAATTATCGGCATGGTTAGCTCAGTAGTAGAGGCCTGTGGTCTTGGGTCGTATGGTGGATATGCTGGGAATTATTCCAGCTTCAGATTGATGTCGGTGTGGGTCGGCTCAAGCTGGCGGCAAGCCACTCCGGCCATGTCGAAAATACGTCGAGCGGCCACGAAAACCGGGTCGTCCTGGTACTTGTCCGACAGATAGACGACTTCTTTAATGCCAACCTGTACAATGAGTTTGGCGCACTCATTGCAAGGAAATAGTGAGACGTATATACTGGCGCCGTCAAGGTCCGGTTTGTTGGAGGCGTTGGTGATAGCGTTCATTTCGGCGTGGCAGACATAGGGATATTTGGTGTCGAGAAAATCTCCCTGACGACCCCAGGGGAGTTCGTCATCGGAGCAGCCAATGGGGAAGCCATTGTAGCCAATGCCGATAATCCGCTTGCTGGCATTGACGATACACGCCCCGACCTGGGTACTGGGGTCTTTGGACCGTTTGGCCGAAAGCTGGGCGATGGCCATGAAATACTCTTCCCAGCTGATGTAGTCGGTACGTTTGGTATCCATGATGGAGGATTATAGCGCTTGGCAGGGGAGAGGGAAAGGAATTTGTGGCGCGGATGAGTCCGTTTTCTTCAGAGTGAACTTGATTGGCAGTGCTTGAGGGTTTAGACTGAACTATGAGCCGCGATGACTTAATCAGGGAGATGAATGTCTACTATGATCGCCGGGCGCCGTGGCATGATGAGTACATGAGCTACCATTCACAGAGAGAACACGAGACTCTGATGCAGCCACTCTTGGACCAGATCAAAGAGAGGATCATCGGCAAGGATGTCCTCGAAGTTGCGTGCGGAACAGGCATCTGGACACAGACTCTTACAACCCGTGCCCGATCTGTTGTGGCTACAGATGTCAACGCATCAGTCATTGAGCTTGCTAAACTAAAGGAGTACAGGGGAGCGCCGGTCAGGTTTGAGGAAGTCGATGCCTACGCACTTGATAAGATAGCCGGTTCATTCGACGTGGCCTTCATGGCTGACTGGTGGTCGCATATTCCCAAGCAACGAGTTGCTGACTTCTTGCAGGCTTTACATGATCATCTTGAAAAAGGCGCCTGCGTCATTATAATCGATATGCTTGTGATCGACTTTTTTGAACAAGAGGAAGTTCGCTACGACGAAGACGGCAACCGTATCAGCAGGCGCACGGTACCGGGTGGAGGTGAGTTCTGGGTGGTCAAGAACTTCCCCGACGAGACCGAATTGCGCGAGACATTGTCTCCCTACGCCGACGACATCAAGTACATCCGCGACAACGATCTGCAGCGTTGGATGGTGATGTACACAAAGCGGGGATGAGGGGAGCTTGCGTAGGTCGAAACTGTCTTCAGTTTCGACAGGTCGGCTTATTTTCCACAACACTTCTTGTACTTCTTGCCGCTGTCGCAGGGACAAGGCTCGTTTCTACCTATTTCCCTTCGTTTTCTGGGCTGATGTGGCGCACCAGCAAGAGTTATCTCTCCGGGCGGCTCAGGTGGCATAGAAGTACCTGGATACTCCGACTCACTGACGTGGTGGACATTTCGTCTCACAAGGATTTTTTGGTCTTTTCTCAAGTCCTCTGCAACACGTTGGTTGAGTTTACTCCACTTGGGATAGTCCAATAACGCGAATTCAAAGACATGATTGCTACTCATATCGTAGTCCGTTGCCAAACCGAAAACCCGCTTGTTGTTTCGATATTTATCACGAGCAACAAGGCATGTGTTTATTAACCGCGCGGAGCGCCGAGTACGATCCCAAGATGCAGGAGTAACAATGAACACGTAGGTTGTAGTCGTGCTGTCTGGTACGTAAACTCTCGTGAATGAACCCCTTTCCGTGTTTTTCTCTTTCCTCGCACCAAGAAATGCCTCCTCCCTAGCACCAAGAAAAGCCTTTGATAGGCACCGGCGCTGAAAGCGATCAGGTCGTGACATTTCCTTGGCGATCTCTCTGTACTCATCTCCGGGACATTCTCTAGAGTAATCAACTATGCTGTCCCAGATATAGCTCACGCGGTTTTCCTGCACTCTGGCGATATACTCGGGCTTTCTGATTACTTCTTCCCAGCATCCCTCGGAAACTATGACGTGATCTGCCCTGGTAAATTTGTCGAGTGACTTCCCGTCGTGAATATACGTCGCCAACAGATCTAGCTCGCTCATGATTAGCAAGCTTGGAGCGTGTTCGGCGAGGATGAAGTTCTCTCGACACTTGAGGTAACGCTGGAAGTCTGCGATGGTATCCAGTTCATTCATAATCGTCGCGATATCGCGATCAAAAATGTGTATAACCTTACCCTTTTTTACCACTGCAAGTTTTCGTCGCACAAATCCGTCACCAACCGTAAGAACAACTCGCTGTATCTCTGATACATCATTCGGATCAAAGGTATGGCTGTAGCCATGAGCGTTCTTGAGTTTCACCCTGCATCCGTAGTCCAGTAATCTGCGTTCCGCACCAAGAACCTGCTTGACCGGATCGTCAATCGCTTTCCTGGTGTATCTCTCCTCGTTGCCAGAGAACTTAATGTCCTTTACCTGAATGACAATAATTGACGAGTCAAGCACGACCAGCAAATCGCAGATCTCTTTGCCCTTCTCGTCTTTTGGATTCGGATAACACCATTCCTTTAGAAACGATTGGTAAGCCAGATGATGGATAATCTCTTCTGCCAATTTGCCCTTAAGTTCGAACTGGCGTCGGCGTGGATTGTTGATTTCCATATTAACCCCCTTATAGAAATCTTGCTACCCGACAGACGGGGATGTCTGCCGGGAATGAAGATTGTGCAGTAGGTTTGGCCCTACTCGCTTGGCTTGTTCTTGTCCACGTAAACCTGAATCGCCTCCAGAAGATTGATCGGAATCGGGAACACGAGAGTTGAGTTTTTCTCGGCGGCAACTTCCGTCAGAGTCTGGAGGAATCGAAGCTGCATCGCATTGGGTGCTGAGGCGATAACCGTGGCTGCTTCAGCCAGCTTCGAAGAGGCCTGGAACTCTCCAGTGGCGTGGATAATCTTGGCGCGGCGTTCACGCTCGGCCTCGGCCTGTTTGGCCATAGCGCGTTGCATTTCAAGAGGTAGATCGACATTCTTGACCTCGACAACACTGACCTTCACACCCCACGGTTCTGTTTGCTCATCGATTATCTGCTGCAATTCGGAATTGATCTTGTCCCTATTGGTTAAAAGATCATCGAGTTCCACCTGACCGAGCACTGACCGCAATGTGGTCTGCGCAATCTGGGATGTAGCTTCAAAGAAATTGGCGACCTGAACAATTGCCTTGTTTGATTCCACAACCTGGAAATAGAGCACAGCGTTGACTTTGACCGAAACGTTGTCTTTGGTGATAACATCCTGCGAAGGTACATCGTAGGTTATCACGCGCAGGTCTACTCGCACCATCTTATCGATGATCGGTATGAGAATAATCAGTCCTGGTCCCTTGGTACCGATCAACCGCCCCAGTCGAAAAATCACGCCGCGTTCGTACTCCTTGAGAATCTTGATCATGTTGAACAAGAGTATCAGCCCAAAGAACGCTACTAAGAAAATAGGTGCTATCTGCATAATCATTCCCTCCACAATTTACACGTCTGTTTTCTTCACTATTAGGGTCAGTTTATCCATGCCGACTATCTCAACGAAGTCACCCTCGGTCAAAACATCGGTTGATTTAATCTTCCATAAGGCGCCGTCGACGTAGGCCATTCCATTGGCTCGAATCTCAGCCGTTTTGCCAATCATTCCCTGTTTGCCAGTGGAGGGTTGTCGTTGAGAAGCTTTGATCACCAGATAAGCGCCTCCTGCGGCGGCAGCACCTACAAGGAGAACGATCGTAGTTAGTATGGATCGTGATATTTGTAGCGTAGGGTCAACCGTATCAATCAACATAAGCCCTCCAAAAAAGAGAGAGATCACGCCCCCGATTGTGAGAATTCCATGACTTACCACTTTGATTTCGGCAATGAATAATATGATAGCCAGAACAATCAGCGCCAGTCCGGCGTAGTTAATCGGCAGAGCCTGAAAGGCATAGAAGGCCAGGATCAGGCAGATAGCACCCACTACGCCGGGGAGATATGATCCGGGGTTGTATAGCTCAAGCATGATGCCCAAACTACCAATCGAAAATAGAATGAAGGCGATGTCCGGCTGGGTGATGACCTGGAGAATCCTGTGCACCAGCGAAATCTCCAGTGTGATAATCCTAGGTGTGGTCAAGTTCACCGTTCTTGCACCACGCGGCAGGTCTATCGTACGGCCATGGATCTGTCCCAGGAGATGGTCGAGATTCTCGGCCCGAAATTCGATGACGTTGAGTTCAAGAGCTTCGCGATCAGTGATCGATACCGACTCGCGGACGGCGTTCTCGGCCCACTCGGCGTTGCGTCCGCGTTCTTCGGCAGCGGCTTTGATTTGAGCCACAGCATCGTTGGTGATCTTCTCATTCATCAACGAGTCAACTTCCTCACCCCCGCCCGCCACGGGATGGGCCGCGCCGATGTTGGTCGAAGGGGCCATAGCGGCGAAGTGGGAAGCGTACGTCATGTATACCCCGGCCGAACCGGCTCGCGCACCCGAGGGAGCGATATACATACAGACCGGAACATGGGCGTTGAGGATGCTCTTGCAGATCGACCAGGTCGGTTTGGTGAATCCTCCGGGCGTATCAAGGAAAATGACCAGCAATTCGGCATCGTTGTCTTCGGCTTCTTCAATAGCCAGTATGATCCGGTCATTGGTCACGGTACCTATCGCTCCGTTGATGGTCATTGTGTATACCAGTGCTTCATAGATACTGGCAATAGAGTCAACGTCCAGCGTATCCACACCCAGTGTGTCCACCTGCAGGGTGTCTTCGGTTGCATAGATAGAGATAACACAGAAGGAGAGGAGCAACCAGACAATCGCTATGAGGGTCATCTTAGTTCGCATAGTGAAGTATCACTTACTATACGACGAAAGTCAACTCAAATACGATCCTGTTTCTTTGCTTTGACGCCCTAAACAGCTATCATTACTCTGTGAATACAATTCCTCAACAATCGGAACTACGCGCTCTGGGTGCCTTGTTTTTCGGGGCTACATGTGTTAGTTTTGCCGCCATCTTCGTGAAGCTGATTGAACCTCTGGGGATGGGGCCCACGGCTATCGGTTTTTGGCGCACAATGCTGGGGGCGGTCATCCTCTTCGCTGCCACCGCCGCCACTCGACAACGGATTCTCATGCCGTGGTCGGTTATGCGCTGGACCATAGCGGCTGGCTTCTTGTTCTTTCTTGATCTGTACTTCTGGCACAAGTCGATTCTTTATTGCGGAGCGGGTATGGCCACGATTCTGGCCAACACACAAGTCCTTGCGACGGCCGTGCTTGGTTTCTTTGTATTCAAGGAACGCCTGGGTCGTCGTTTTGCAATTGCCGTTCTTTCAGCGATCGGTGGTGTTGTACTCTTGATCGGAATCGGTAGTGATGTCGAGTTCTCTTCGATCTATATCCGGGGAGTAGTTTTGGGCCTGCTGACCGGCGTGGCGTATGCACATTACCTGATTGTGCTGAAACTGGCGGGACATGCTCGCGAAGAAGTTGTGCGCAGGTCTACCGGGCAAAAGGGACGCGTCAATTACACGGCAATGATAGCCTGGACATCACTTTTTTCTGCGTTGTTCCTTGGAATAGCTGCCGGCGTCGATGCCAATGAAACCATGCTTCCGCCCGGTCCGCGGTCGTTTCTTTACGTGGCGGGATTGGCGTTGGTCGTTCAGGCACTCGGTTGGTGGACGATATCAAGATCTTTGCCACGAGTCGCCGCCTCGCGTGGTGGGTTGGCCTTGCTGTTGCAACCGGTACTGGCGACTGTCTGGGGTTATATGTTTTTTGGTGAGCGGCTGGGTTTGCTACAGATTGTTGGGGCCGTTGTAACGCTCACGGCCATCTATATTGGATCCGTTAGCCAAAAGAGAGCAGCAGTGCTGCCCACAGAAAAAGGGTGACCGTTGCCGATCACCCTTGTAATAATCCTCGGATATTCGTCTACTTATCTACCAGAACCGACTCCAACCGTTCGACGATATAGTCAGCATCCGGTTTGGTCAGTGTCAGTGGCGGGCTAATGCGGATCGTATGACCGTGACTGTCATTAGCCATCAAGCCCAGGTCCAGCATCTTCCGGCAATAAGTCATCGCGTCGCCATCATTGACTTCGACGCCGATAAACAGGCCGCGGTTACGGACTTCCTTGACGCGCGATGAACGCGAGGCTATGTCGCGGATTTTGTCAGCCAGATAATTACCGACGGTGGCCGAGTTTTCGACCAGCTTCTCGTCAATGATGACATCTAGTGCTTCGATACCGGCCACACAGGCCAACGGATAGCCGCCATAGGTTGATCCGTCACGTCCGGGTTGGAAGGCCATGTCCATCAATTTTGAGTTGGTGACAAAGCTTGACAGCGGTACCAATCCGCCAGAGAGGGCCTTGCCCAGCACGATGCCGTCGGGAACGACATTCTCATGCTCAAAACAGAACATTTTACCTGTTCGTCCCAGGCCAACCTGAATCTCGTCGAAAAGTAACAGCAGGTCGTTCTTGTCGGCGATGTCTCTGAGACCTTTGAGGAATCCCTCCGGGGGACGATACATGCCCCCTTCGCCTTGCATCGGCTCCACCAGGATACCACAGGTGTTTTTGTTTACGGCCTTTTCAACGGCGTCAAGATCGCCGTAGTCGACGAGTTTGAAGCCGGGTGTCATCGGACCAAAACCTTCTTTGTATTTCTGAGACGATGAGAAAGAAATCACCGTAATCATCCGGCCATGGAAATTGTTGTTAAAGACAATAATCTCCTGCTTGCCGTCGGGAATGCCTTTGCTCTTGAAACCGTAGAACCGGGCCATTTTGATCGCCGTTTCCACCGACTCAACACCTCCACACTTGGGCAGAACTTTGTTGCCGTTATCGCCGAAACGAGTCCCCATTTGCGGAACCAGTGTGGCCAGTTTGTTGAGAAACATGGCCAGAGAATCGGTAAATACAACATTGGAGATCACGGAACCGAAACTTCCCTGCAGGGCATTGACCAGGGCTTTGACGATTCTCGGGTGATGGTGCCCCTGGTTGGCGGCCGAATAGGCTGCCAGGCAGTCCAGGTACTTCTTTCCATTCTGGTCGTACAGCCAGATTCCCTCGGCTTTGCGCACCACCAGTTGCTGTCTACTATAGTGGTGAGCGCCGAATGTACTTTCGTAGTTCAGGATAGTCTCGTCCGGCAGTCCGGAGAAACCGATCACTGGGTTGTTCTTAGTTTTGACATCAGCCATAGCTCACCTCCACTTCAGGAATCCAATCTATCAACAAAATATCAGCCCGAGAATATATGTCGGACCTCACAGAAACTCAAGAGGAGTTTCTGTGGTTCTTACGAATTTCGGGTGTTAATGGTCACTTCTCCATTATTCTTTGTACCCGATTCCGGCTTGATCAGATCAACTGCCAAACCGGTGAGAATAGGCTGAAATGGCTAAGAAAGCTCTTGATTTTGGGGAAGTGGACGCTATAATTGCCTGACTTGACAGCTTGGAGGAATGATGCCGAAGGTAGTAGACAATAGACAGATCGGGCCAATGATATGGAAGATGGTGGTGGAAACTCCCCGGTTGGTTTCCAAAGCTAAAGCCGGGCAGTTTGTTATCCTGCGCGTCAACGAGCATGGTGAGCGAGTTCCCATGTCCATTGCCGGGCTTGACAGGGACAAGGGGCTTCTGACCATAGTGTACCAGGTGGTCGGAAAGACTTCAGCTCTGATGACAACCGTCAAAGTCGGCGAGGAAATCTCCGATTGTGTTGGTCCGCTGGGACTTCCATCCCATGTGGAGAAATGGGGCACCGCTATAGTGGTGGGTGGTGGTATCGGGATCGCTCCGATCTATCCGATTGCCCAGGCCTACAAAGAGGCCGGTAACAAGGTTATCACTATCATCGGAGCCAGATCGAAAGACCTCTTATTCTATGAAGAAGAGCATAAGTCTGTGGCTGATGAGCTTCACGTTTGTACCGACGACGGTTCGTACGGTCATCATGGCTTTGTAACCGATCCGCTTAAGAAACTCCTCGACGATGGCGTTTCTATCGGTATGATTATGACCGTGGGGCCGGTACCGATGATGAAGTTTCTCAGCAACCTGACCAGAAAATACAAGGTACCGACCTGGGTTTCACTTAATCCCCTGATGATCGACGGTACCGGAATGTGCGGTGGCTGCCGAGTGCAAATTGGAGATGAAACCAAGTTTGCCTGCGTGGATGGCCCCGATTTTGATGGTCATCTGGTCGATTTTGATTTGCTTACGGCGCGTTTGGGTGCCTATCGCCAACAGGAGCGCAAGGCTATGAAGCACCTTCTGGGTGACCCCGGGTGTAATTTGGCCGAATCGGTCCGGAAATTTAAGTACCCCGATGAGCAGTCCGGGACGGAGTAGGAAGGTGCCGCAACGATGAGCGACGAAGAGAAGAAAAAGAAGAAGAAAAAGAAGAAGAAACCTCAGGGACCGAATAAGCTCAAGGTCAAGGAGCGGATGAAGCTCCCGCGTCAGGATATGTCCAATCAGGAGCCGTCCGTTCGTTGCAAGAACTTCGACGAAGTACCCCTTGGTTTCACTGACGAACAAGCTTTCCAGGAGGCCTTGCGCTGTCTGGAATGTCCCAAGCAGCCGTGTGTTGCTGGTTGTCCGGTAGAGATCGACATCCCCGGGTTCATCACTCTCATTGTTGCTAAGGACGTCGCTGGCGCGGCTCGCAAGATCAAAGAGACCAACAGCCTGCCTGCTATCTGCGGTCGTGTCTGTCCGCAGGAAGAACAGTGCGAGATTGTCTGCGTGACGGGCAAGAATAACAAACCGGTGGCCATTGGTCATCTGGAACGATACGTGGCCGACTACGAGCGCGATAACAAGCTGGTGAAACTCCCGGAAATCGCTCCCTCTACTGGTCGCAAAGTTGCCATTGTTGGCTCCGGCCCAGCCGGGTTGACGGTTGCCGGTGATCTCATCAAACTGGGGCACGCCGTTACTATCTTTGAAGCGTTGCACAAACCGGGTGGTGTGCTTGTCTATGGAATCCCGGAGTTCCGTCTCCCGAAATCTATCGTGCAAGCTGAGTGTGATTTCATGGCCGATATGGGCGTTGATTTCCAACTCTCGACCGTTGTCGGCAAGATGGATACGATTGACGAGCTGTTCGAGATGGGCTACGATGCCGTTTTCGTCGGCACCGGAGCCGGACTACCCCGGTTCATGGGTATTGAAGGCGAGAACCTCATCGGTATCTATTCCGCCAATGAATACCTTACGCGATCCAACCTGATGCGGGCTTTTGATCCTGACGACTACGATACTCCGATTATCCAGGGCAAGAACATCGCCGTTCTCGGTGGTGGCAACACCGCTATGGATGCTGTGCGTACCGGTCTACGATTGGGAGCAGATAATGCCCATATCGTCTATCGTCGCAGCGAGACGGAGATGCCGGCTCGAATTGAAGAAATCCACCACGCCAAAGAAGAAGGCATACAGTTTCACATGCTTTGCAACCCGCTCAAGTTCATTGGTGATGACCAGAATCGGGTCAAGGAAATGGAATGTCTCAGGATGGAACTTGGCGAGCCGGATGATTCCGGACGTCGTCGCCCGGTGCCAATCGAAGGATCGAACTTCATCATTAAAGCCGACCTTGTGGTTGTGGCTATCGGTAACGGCTCCAACCCATTGATCCCCCAGACCACCCCCGGACTTGATTGTAACAAGTGGGGTAATATCACGGTCAACGATGACACGATGGCAACTTCCCGCAAGGGTGTGTTTGCCGGTGGTGATATTGTGACTGGCGGCGCCACTGTGATTCTTGCGGCCGGAGCCGGAAGGAAAGCGGCCCGTGCGATGCATGAGTACCTGATGAAAGAGGTCAAGAAGTAGCCGCTTGCCCGTCGTTAAGTTCGGTAGGGCAGGAGCCCTGCGCTCCTGCCAATTCAGTCTTAGTTCAGTGGGCGGCAGACGCCCTCGTCTACCGCAAGTCTTCCGTCGGGTGCCATGCACAGATTTGTCATGCCGGATTTGATCCGGCATCCAGTCTTGTAGGTCAAGCCACTTGTCGGCTTGACACTTAGTTGAGTAGGTCGAAACTGTCTTCAGTTTCGACAATCAATTCTCCACGCCCTGTTACCCTCGCAAACGCGGGAATCCAGTCTTCTTTTTCCCAAATGGCTTTGTTTGGTTATTCACATTTTGTGTTTTTGTGTAACTCCTTATCATTGGGCGAATAGACCAAATTCGCTTGTGGTTTCAAGCGGTGAAAACGTAGTGAATCTGGTGCGCTTTCTGTAGTTTTCCGGTATTGAATCTGTGATTGCTATTTGTGAACGTTTCATACACAGGGAACATGGGCAAGATTCAGGGGAAGTGTTGTAGAGAAAATGGAGGACAGGAGGATCCCGCCCGATGCTGGTAGCTCTGTGGGGTACCGATGTAGGGTGGGTCCGTCTTCGGACCCGCCACATACTGTAACAAGTCACTTACCATACTCATGATTCCCAAAACTGTCCCCAATTTCTCTCCAATTCAAATCACACTTGCCTTCTCGACAATACTTCTTGAACGATGACAACCGATATTCTTTCGGAGAATCTGCCAACCCGTGCTTTACCGGATTGTAATGGATGTAATCAATGTGGCGATTCATATCTTCCTGTGAACGAATAATATGATCCCAATATTGAGGTTGCCAGACAGAACCAGCGATTCTTGTTCGACTCTTGTATTGACCTGAAAAGGAGAGCTTCATTCTCTGCATGATACGCGAAGTATCTCCGTTCGGCGCATTGAGGATAAGATGAAAATGGTCAGGCAGAACTACCCATGCAACAACCTTGAAATCGTCCTTGTTTCCTGCCCTTCTCACCGCCCGCGCTAACAGTCTTGCGTGCTGAACAAGCAAGGGCTCTCGATTAGCGGTTACCGAAGTAATGAAACAGGATTGTCCGGGCAAGAAGTGACGAATTAACTTTGACATGGAATCAAGGTAGTTGGTCGGACTGACAGGTGATGTCAGTCAAAATGAATGGTACTGTCCTAATTTGGATAGGAGGTGAGGAATAGGGTGGTAGATTTAAGACTTGAAAATGTGGTCATGCTTATATATGATAAGACATGGCGAAACAGTTCAGGAGTATTGGCTTGGCGATTGCTGGAGGCTTTGCAGCCGCAGGGGTCGGGAAAGTGACGGGTGCCGATATGCCCTGGTGGCTTTGCTTCGTCATCGCCGCAATAATGGGGGTTGTGGCCCAGTTTCACGATCAAATCATCAAATGGCTGAAGTGTCTATATTCTATCAAGGGCGTAAGGCATTCCTTAGCTTTAATAGTGCTGTTGCTGGTCATCATCTGGCTGGGTTGGCCCCGCATACAGGGTTTTTTGCATACGTTAAGCTTAAACAGCCATTGGTGACTGAAACTTATGTGTCCGAACGGGAGGCAGAGGAATATGTCACTGAGAATCTTCGAACCGAGGGAAATCGGGAGGTTCATCCGACGCGAGTTAGATACTTGCTTTGCGAGGGAATAGGGGAGCGGTTGGCTGGTCAGGTGCTTTGCGAGGGTGATTCTATCAAGTGGCGGCGACTTGACGGGGCGGCTTATTACTACTATGGCTTTCGCCTGTATAACCCAACAGAAAGACTGTCTGAATGGTTAGTTGGTCGCGGTTTTAACTGTAGTGTGGAGTACTTAAGAGACTACATTCGCCAAACGGACTGGGTAAAGCTGGATACCAGTACCGGCCCAACCCCGATATATCCCGACCGTTAGAGTACCATTGAGCAGGGACAAACCCAAATCAGAACAGTACCAAATGAAGATGGCGGGTCCGAGGACGGACCCACCCTACAAGAACCTTCAGAAAAACAGGCGATGCCTGCCAAACGAGTTTGAGCCGGGCATACGGAAGCGAATAATACACTTTCCCCACAATATCTCCCCTGAATCTTGCCCCCACCCCTTGTGTATGAAATATCCACGAGTAAAAACACCGATTCAATACCAAAAGGAATACGAAAAGTGTCTCATATTCACTACAATTTCACGGCTTGAAACTATAAGAGAATCTGCCTTACGCAACTAATGATAAGGAGTTACGCTAAAAACACAAAACGCGTATTACCAAACAAAGCCATTTTGGGGTGAGAAGCCTGGATACCTGCTTTCGCAGGTATGACAATAGGGACGGAATGACAAGCCTGAGAAGTTGGCAGGAGCACAGGGCTCCTGCCCTACCGAATACTGCCGCCCACGGGAGACGGTATCTACTCGATTCGCCATTCCCAAAACATCTTCGTGTCGTTCACCCATAAACTTGTTATACTATCCGTATGTTGACCTCGGAAGTTGTCAAGCGTCTTGCATTCGTTTGCGGGTTTGATATGGGAGGGATAACCACTCCCGATATTATGCCCGATGACAAAGAGCGACTGCATCAATGGCTGGAGAAGGGACACCACGCCGATATGGAATGGATGGCTCGGTCACGGGATCGTCGCGTCGATCCGTTGCTGTCACTCCCCAACGTCAAATCAATCATCATGCTGGGCGTCAACTACTATCAACCCGATTCGAAAGAGACAGCTCCTGGCTATGGGCGTGTGGCGCGATATGCTCGCGGACGGGATTATCACAAGGTCATTGGTCGTATGACCAAACATCTGATCAGCAAAATACAGGATACGCTTGGCAGTCGGACGGATCATGATTTTTTCTGGTATGTCGATTATGGTCCTTTCCTTGAACGGGCTTATGCTGGCAAAGCCGGACTCGGATTTGTTGGCAAGAACGGCATGTTGATCAACCGGACGTTTGGATCATGGTTTTTCATCTCGGAAATATTGACTTCGGTCGAATTGGAACCGGATGAACCGTTCGGTGGCAATCATGGTCGCTGCGGCAAATGTACCCTCTGTGTGGATGCCTGCCCGACGGGTGCGATTCTGCCGGGCAACGTTATCGACTCACGCAAATGTATTTCGTACTTGACCGTCGAACGTCCATCCCAAATCCCGGAGGACTTGGCCGCCAAGATGGGCAACCTGCTCTTTGGGTGTGACATTTGCCAGAAAGTGTGTCCGCATAATGGGCGTGCCAAGCTGACTCGCCACGCCGAGTTTCTATCTGCGGCCGGAGTGGGGGAGTTGCTTGATCTCAAACGGGTGCTCTCCATGACTACGCGTGAGGAGTTCCTCAATCTGACTGCCGGTACTCCGCTCACACGGCCGCGATTGGAAGGACTTCAGCAAGTTGCTCGTATTGTTCTGATGAATCAGGATTTGTAGGGCAGAATCCCTTGGTGGTTCTGCCAAACCGAGATTGAATAGGTTGAAACTGTCTTCAGTTTCGATAATTGTTATTCCGCTCTCTGTCATTCTCGCCTGATGTCATGCTGAGCGGAGTCGAAGCATGGCGGTGGTCAACCCAGCCCAAACAAGTTTGAGCTGGCCACCCAACGAATGGAACCCACAGCAAGGGGCTTGTTGAAAAAGTTCTGTTATTAGGGCGTTGGATATTCTAAACTGTCTTC